>CAZVSG010000056.1:0-13838 GCA_964629345.1 uncultured Christensenella sp.
CATACGAGATCGAGCAGGTGAAGCGCGGCTGCGTGGCGACGGTAGGGATCGACTATGTTGCGCTGGGCCGCCAGACAGGACTGATCGCCTCCCGGATCCTCAAAGGCGAGAAGGCGGACAAGATCCCGTTTGAAGTGCTCAAGGATTTCGCCCTGTACTACAACAGCCAGGCCATCCAGCGTTTGGGGATGACGATGCCGACCAACCTTCCGGGGACGATCACGGACGTCATCAACTGAGCCGCAGAAATGCGTATGGATCCTGCAAAGCCTGAAAGGAGCTCTCATGGCGTCCGTCTTCCAGAACTTCTTCAACACCCTGCCCTCCACGCTGGAGCAAGGCCTCATCTATGCCATGATGGCGCTGGGGGTCATGGTCACCTATCTGATCCTCGACTTCCCTGATTTGACGGTGGACGGCTCCTTCCCCCTGGGAGGAGCCGTCTGCTCGACCCTGGTCATCTCCGGCGTTTCCCCCGTCCTTGCCCTCTGCGTATCGGCGGCCTGCGGTGCCGGCGCGGGGCTTGTGACCGGCCTGATCCATGTTAAACTCAGGATCCGCGCGCTCTTCTCCGGCATCATCGTCATGACGGCGCTGTACTCGGTCAACCTGAGGATCACCGGCGGCAGTTCCCTCATCTCCATCCCGCGGGACAAGGCGACCCTGTTTCGGAACAACGGGCTGGTCCAATCCCTGCCCGAGGGCGTCGGCACCATCCTCATCGCGCTGGCGCTGGTGCTTGCGGTCAAGATCCTGCTGGACCTGTTTCTGAAGACCCGCCTGGGCCTGCTGCTGCGCGCGGCGGGGGATACCGGCAAGGTGGTCACCCTGCTGGCCAGGGACAAGGGCAATGTCAAGATCGTCGGCCTGATGATCGCCAACGCGCTGGTCGCGCTGTCCGGGGGCATCCTCTGCCAGCAGCAGCGTCTGTTTGAGATCTCCATGGGCACAGGCGCGATGGTGCTCTCATTGGCATCGGTCATCATCGGTGTCAACCTGTTCAAGCGGCTGGAGCGCGTCCGCTCCACGTCCAAGGTCATCATCGGGGCCATCCTGTACAAGGCCTGCTACAGCCTGGCGATTTCCATCGGCCTGCGCCCGGGGGACATGAAGCTTGTCACGGCCATGCTGTTCCTGGCCATCCTTTCCTCCGGCCTGCTCAGACGGAAGGGAGCGCTGCCGGATGCTTGAACTCAGGAACATCAAAAAAGTGTATAATCCGGGAACAGTCAGGGAACTGTGCCTGTTTGAGGATTTCTCGATGAACGTCCCCAAAGGGCAGTTTGTATCCATCGTCGGATCCAACGGTTCAGGCAAGACCTCCCTGCTCAACCTGCTCTGCGGTTCGATCATGCCCGATGCCGGCCAGATCCTGATCTCAGGCCGGGACATCACCCGGATGCCCGAACACAGGCGGCTTTCCCGGATCGGCCGCATCCACCAGAATCCGGCGCTGGGCACCTGCGCCGACATGACGATCCTGGAGAACCTTTCCCTGGCGGACAACAAGCAGAAGAAGATGAATCTGCTCCCCGGAACGGACAAAAGGCAGCTTCAGCGCTACCGAGATACTTTGAGTCAGCTTGGTCTCGGCCTTGAAAACATGCTGTCAGCGAAAGCGGGCAGCCTCTCCGGCGGGCAGCGGCAGGCGCTGGCGATGACCATGAGCGTCATGACGCCGATCGACTTTCTGATCCTGGACGAACATACCGCTGCGCTGGACCCCAAAACAAGCGACACCATCATGGCGCTGACGGATCGGGTCGTGCGCGGAAGGGGCCTGACGGCGCTGATGGTCACGCACAATCTGCGCTACGCGGTGACCTACGGCGACCGGCTGATGATGATGCACCAGGGCAGCGTGGTGATGGACAGGCAGGGGGAAGTGAAGAGGGCCACCCGGCTTGAGGACGTGCTGAATGTGTTTACGGAGATCAGCATTGAGCTTGGCAACTGACATGGTGATTGGGACGAATAAAAGGAACCCTTCGTGATACGGGTCAGCAGCATCCATCTTCCGCCCGGGGCGGAGCCGGACGCGCCGCTGAAGGCGGCGGTCAGACGGCTTTCACTCAGTCCGGATCAGGTGATCTTCTGGCGCATCAGCAGGAAGAGCCTGGATGCGCGCGACAAGTCCCGCATCGTGTACACGTATACGGTCGACCTGGCTGTCAAAGGGGATGAAGCCAGGCTCATCGCGCGCCGTCAGGGAAAGGACGTCATGCTGACGCCGGAGCGAGCGCGGCTTTCGATCCCCAAAATGAAGAAGTCCGGGAAGGTGGCCGTCGTCGGGCTGGGCCCCTGCGGTCTGTTCGCGGCTCATTACCTGGCTGCGGCCGGGCTTGAGCCCCTCGTCCTTGAAAGGGGCCAGCCGGTGTCCGTCAGGGGGCGCAGCCTCAACGCGCTGATGTACCGTGGGATCCTGGACGCGGAAAGCAACCTGCTGTTCGGCGAGGGCGGCGCGGGCACTTTTTCGGACGGCAAGCTGACCACCGGCATCAAGGACCCGCTTTGCCGGGACGTGCTGGAACTATTTGTGCAGCACGGCGCGCCGGAGGAGATCCTCTGCCTTCAGCACCCCCATATCGGCACGGACAAACTGCCGAAGATCGTCTCCTCCATGCGCCGCGAGATCGAGTCCCTTGGCGGCCGGGTGCTCTTCGGCGCAAGGATGGACCGACTCGTTTTTGACAAGGGCAGGCTGCGCGGCCTGCTGTATGAGAAAGACGGCAGTGTGCATGAAGCGGAATGCGAAACGGTCATCCTGGCCGTCGGCCACTCCGCGCAGGACACCATCACAGCCCTGTATAGGCAAAGCCTCGCCATGTCGCCCAAAGCCTTCTCCATCGGGGTGCGCATCGAACACCCCCAGTCCCTGATCGACCGCGCGCAGTACGGAACAGCGGCGGAGACCGGCTTGTTGCCGCCGGCGGAGTATCGCCTGTCGCACAGGCTGAAAGACGGACGCGGCGCCTATACCTTCTGCATGTGCCCGGGCGGGTGGGTCATGCCCTCCGCCAGCGAGCAGGGCGGCATATGCGTCAACGGGATGAGCAACTCCCGAAGGGACGGCAGGAATGCCAATGCCGCGCTGCTGGTGGAAGTCAGGCCGGAGGATTATCTGAAGGGTGACGGCCCGCTGGGCGGTTTTCGCTACAGGCGGCATTATGAACGCCTGGCCTACGCATTGGGCGGCGGGGGATTCGCGGCACCCGGGCAGCTGGTTTCCGACTTCCTCAAGGGCGTCCCCTCCGCCGCGCCGGGCTGCGTCATGCCCAGTTATCGCCCCGGGGTTCACTTCACGGACCTGTCCGGCGCGCTGCCGGTTTTCGCGGTTGAAGGGATCCGGGAAGCGATCCGGGCCTTTGACAGAAAACTGAAGGGGTTCGCGCTAGACGACGCCGTAATGACGGGTGTGGAGACCCGCTCATCCTGCCCGATCCAGACCTTGAGGGACAGGCAGTTCAGATCGAACCTGCCGGGGGTCTACCCGGCGGGGGAAGGGGCGGGGCGCGCGGGCGGGATCATGTCCGCGGCGGTCGACGGGCTGCGCTGCGCCATGGCAGCGTCGGGACAGCCCGCGGCTGGATGATGACATAAACCTGACAATATGGAAAAATGTGTCGGATAGATGTATAATCATGTCCTGTTATCCCCCTCTGTCCCCCGCAGGCAGAAGGCCCGCACCGGGACGGGAAAGGAGTCGAATTGACAGGAAGCGGCGGCCCGGGCCGCAGGCGGCAGGAGATCGCCTACCGCGTGACCAGGGCAGTGCTGGGTCCTTTTTTCGGTTGGCGGTTCAACCTCAAAACCGATCCACAGCCTGATTTTCCGGCGCCCTATATCGTTGTCTCCAACCATGTGACGGAGCTGGATTTTCTGCTGCTCGGTGTCCTGTTCAGAGAGCCGATGGGTTTCGTGGTCGGTCAGGGCCTGCTGCAAAGCAGACTGCTGAGGTTTCTGCTCGTCTGGCTGTATGGCTCCATCGCCAAGCAAAAGGGAACGGCGGACGCCCGGACCACCATGGGGATGATGCGCAGACTGAAAGAAGGCCGAAACGTCTGCCTGTTCGCGGAGGGCAACACCACCTTTGACGGCAGGACCGACCGTATCCACGAAGCGACGGGAAACCTCATCCGCGCGGTCAGAGCCGGCCTCATCACCTGCAGGATCCAGGGCGGCTATTTTTCACTGCCGCGCTGGGGCAGGGGCATCAGGCGGGGACAGACGTCCTGCCGGGTGGTCAGCACGTATGATAAGGAAGCCCTTGAGTCAATGGACGCGGAGGAGATCAACCGGCTGCTGATCAGGGATCTGTGTGAAGACGCCTATCAGGAACAGCGGAAAGATCCGATTGCATATCGGGGAAAGCGCCTTGCGGAGGGGATCGAGCACGCGCTGTACCTCTGCCCCTCCTGCCTGATGCAGGGGACGCTCCGGGGCACCGGAAACGAGGTGAGGTGCAGCGCCTGCGGAATGCGGACACGCTATACCCCCTACGGTTCTTTTGAGGGGGACACGCCCTTCCCGGGCATCTGCGAATGGACGGACTGGCAGCGCGGGCGGATAAGGGACATGCTGGCAAACGAAGGAGTGGGAGCCGTTGTGACAGACGGCCCGCAGCGCCTCCTGCTTCAGGACGCTGACGGCAGGCTTCGCAGGCATGCGTTCGGGGAAATGGGCATGGGAGGGGATTCTCTGAGGATCGGAGCGTTTGAGACAAAGCTCAGCGACATCGCCGGGCTTGAGATCTTCCGCAAAAACATCCTCCAGTTTACGCACAGGGACGGCAGGCGGTTTCAGACAGAACCATCCAAGGGTTTCTGCGCGCTGAAATACCGCGACCTGTACCGCATCATACAGGAAAACAAGAGGTGACTGAATGGATTTTTCTAACCTGAACCGCGGGTTGTGGGACGTTTTTGTCTGGGGAGGCATCATCGCCCTGCTGCTGCTTTTTGCCAACATCATGACGCGAAAGATCGCCGTCATCCGAAAAAGCCTGATGCCGGTGGCAGCGCTGGCCGGTTTTCTCCTTCTGGCCCTGAGGGCGGCCGGCATATTGAGGATCCCGCAGGAGCTTCTGGAGATGATCACCTATCACGGCATCGCCATCGGCTTTATCGCGCTGTCGCTGAGAACGACCAAGGGGGAGACGGGCGGTCTGTTCGCCTTCAAGTCCGGGGCGCTGATCGTCTCCACCTATCTGGTGCAGGCGGTCATCGGACTTACGATCTCCGTGCTGCTGTATTACACCCTCATGCCCCAGCTTTTCCCGGCGTCCGGCATCCTGCTGCCGATGGCCTACGGGCAGGGCCCGGGGCAGGCGAACAACGTCGGGAGCACCTATGAGAGCCTGGGCTTCTTGGGCGGGCGTTCCTTCGGGCTCTCCCTCGCCGCGGCCGGTTACCTGACCGCCTGCCTGGTGGGCATCTGGTCCACCCACAGGATCCTCAAACGCCGGGGCATCAGGCGGACTGATCCGCAGTATATCCCAGGCTCGGTGATGACCGAAGCGTTCCAGGAAGCCAATGAGGTGCCCCTGAGCGAATCGGTGGACAGGCTGTCCATTCAGATCGCGCTGATCTCCGTTTCCTACCTGGTCACTTACCTGATCACCCTGGGGCTCACCGCCGGTATCACCGCGCTGGTCCCCGGTGCTTCAAAGACCCTCTCCCCATTGTTCTGGGGGTTCAATTTCATCACCGGCTCACTGGTTGGAATGGGCGCGCGCGGAGTGCTGGGACAGCTTCGCAAGTCCGGCCTGATGACCCGGCAGTATCAGAACAACTACCTGCTCAACCGCATCTCCGGACTGGCGTTTGACCTGATGATCGTGGCGGGCATCGCTTCCATCGATATCTCCGACCTTCAGGGCCTCTGGCTCCCCTTCCTGCTGATGGCTTTCGCGGGCGCCATTGTCACCTTTGTTTACCTCAAGTACGTGATCCCGCGCATGACGCCGGATTTTGCCGACGAGAGCTTCGTCGCGATGTACGGGATGCTCACCGGCACCATCAGCTCGGGCATCCTGCCGCTGAGGCAGATCGATCCGGAGTTTAAAACGCCCGCGGCTGACCAGTTGGTGATCGGAAGCGGCACCGGCATCCTGTTCGGCGCGCCGATCCTGATCATGATCGGCCTGGCCCCCAACAGCATGGGCATGCTGTTTTTCACCATTTTGCTGTGCCTCGCTTATCTGGCAGCGCTGGTCTGGTTCATGATCTTCAGGAAAGATAAGGCAGGGAAAGGGAAGGGCTGAGGTGATCAGCCTTCTGTCTGTACGACAGTATTCATAACGATTGGAGAGAAACGGCATGCTGCTCATCAAGGGGGAGAGCTCCACGACGGGATCCATCAGAAGGGCTACATCGCAGACATTCTGGTGATGGACGGGAAAATCAGCAGGATCGGAAAGTCGCTCAAAGCCGGAGAAGCGGAAATCATCAGCGCCGCCGGGCTGCGGGTCTATCCGGGATTTGTCGACGCCCACAGCCACCTGGGCCTGGATGGCTACGGCATTGGCTATGAAGGCGCAGATTACAATGAAATGAACGACATCGTCAGCCCGCAGCTGCGCGGCATCGACGGTTTCAAGCCCGGTCAGCCGGACTTCCTGCATGCCGCGCTGGCAGGCGTCACCACGGTGAATACCGGCCCCGGCAGCGCGAACGTGCTGGGAGGGACCTTCCTGGCCGTAAAGACCGCCGGAAAACGAGCGGATGACATGCTGGTGAAAATGGAAACCGCGATGAAGTGCGCCTTTGGCGAAAATCCGAAGCGGGTCTACCGTGACAAGGGCGATTCCAGCCGGATGACCACTGCCGCCAAACTGCGGGAGATGCTGTTCAAGGCACTTGAATATGAAGAGAAGAAAAAAGCGGCCGGCAGCGACAGGAGCAAGCTCCCTCCCTTTGACATGAAGCTGGAAGCCCTCCTGCCGGTCATCCGCGGGGAGATGCCGCTGAAAGCCCACGCGCACGCCGCGGAAGACATATTCACCGCCCTGCGCATTGCCCGGGAATTCGGTGTGAAGATCACGCTGGAACACGTCACGGAAGGGCATCTGATCGCGGAGGAACTGGCCAGGGAAGGTGTGCCGCTGGCCGTCGGCCCCTCGCTCACCGGCGCCAGCAAATTCGAGCTGCGCAACAAGACCTTTGAGACGCCCGGCATCTTGGCGAGTGCCGGCTGCCTGGTCTCCATCATCACCGACGCGCCTGTCATCCCCCAGGAATACCTGCCCCTGTGCGCGGCGCTGGCAGTGAAGTCCGGCATGGACCCTTTCCAGGCCCTGCAGGCCATCACCATCAACCCCGCCGTCCATTCAGGCATCGCGGACAGGGTCGGCTCGCTGGAAGCGGGAAAGGACGCGGACATCGTGCTGATGAACGGCGACTGCCTCGACCCCGCGGTCAAGCCAGAGGCGGTGTTCATCCTGGGGAAGAGGGTCACGGTCTGAACAGCAAGCATCCATCAGCATTCCGGATAATACAATGCAATCTGCCAACCGGTGAAACAGCGCCGCCGCAGGAGGCGGCGCTGTTTTTTCGGTATCACATCGGTCTTTCAGTCCTGTGCGTCCATGACCGCTGCAGCCCCCGGAGGAGAAAAGCCAGCAGCAGGGTCAGCGCCCCCAGGATCAGCAGCCACCAGAACACGCCAAGCGTTCCCCCGCCGACTGTGAACCAGCCGTTCGCATGAAAATCCAGAAAGAAATAGGGCAAAGCCTGGCCGTTGAAGCGGACTCCGGAGAACGAGAGGGCCAACGCAAAAACAGCATAAGCAAAAGGAAGCGCCAGTCCGGGCAGCAGGGACTGCCTTTCTTCCCGGGTATGCCTGAAAAGGATAAAATCCAGGCAGGCCAGCAGGGGCACCAGGTTGTGTACGAAAAGATTGGCGGGGGAGGCAAGGTAGGAAAGCGGCACGGTCTGGACGAGCAGCAGGGAAAACACGATGAAGGTCAGCAGGATGCCCGAGGTCAGCGCGTACCTGATCCTCAGCAGCCAGCGCGGCAGGAGGAGCATCTCTCCTCTCCGTCCCGCTTTCAGGGCAAGGATCAGCAGGACCCCGCCCATCACCGTCACAAGGATGTTGCTGACGTTGGTATAGTAGAGGAAGTACGAACCCGAAAGGATCCCGCCCTGCCTCAGGCTGATGACCTGTCCCAGAGCGCCGGCAGCCAGGACAAGCGCTTTGAGCGCGGCCGAAAAGACCCGTTCCGCCCTGCCCGGCCGCGTTGTCACACCTGTCCCTGCGCCATCATGGCTTCGGCCACTTTCAGGAATCCGGCAATGTTCGCGCCGGCTACGTAGTTCTTCGGACGGCCGTATTTTTCGGCCGCCGCGCTGATGTCACAGAAGATCCGGTTCATGATGCTCCTGAGTTCCCGGTCCACCTCTTCAAAGGACCAGCTCAGCCGCATGGCGTTCTGGCTCATTTCCAGCGCGCTGACCGCGACGCCGCCCGCGTTGGCCGCCTTGCCGGAGGCGAAGAGCACGCCTGCCTTCTGGAAACGGTCCGTCGCCTCGATGGTGGCGGGCATGTTGGCCCCCTCCGCCACCGCGATCACGCCGTTTTTCACCAGCGCTTCAGCGCTTTTCAGGTTTATCTCATTCTGCGTGGCGCAGGGCAGCGCCAGTTCGCAGGGCGTCTCCCATATGCCGGACGCGCCTTCCTGATACCGTCCGGAGCCGGTCAGTGAGGGGTAGCTGCTGATGCGGCCGCGCCTGACGAGCTTGATCTCCTTCACAGCGTCAAGGTCGATGCCTCTCTCATCATGGATAAAACCGTCTGAGTCGCTCATCGCGATGACGTTTGCCCCCATCTGCGCGGCCTTTTCGGCGGCATGGACGGCGACGTTTCCGGAGCCGGAGATGACGGCGCGCATCCCGCTGATCCGATGCCCGTTTTCCTTGAGCATCGCTTCGGCCAGATACATCAGGCCGTAGCCTGTTGCCTGGGTGCGGCCGTTGGATCCGCCGTAGGCCAGGCCTTTTCCGGTAAACGAGCCGTTATGCCGCCCTGTCAGGCGCTTGTACTGGCCGTACAGATAGCCGATCTCCCTCGCGCCCACGCCGATATCGCCCGCGGGAACGTCGATGTCCGGGCCGACATGACGGTACAGCTCGTTCAGCAGGCTCTGGCAGAAACTCATGATCTCGTTGTCGGACTTTCCCCTGGGATCAAAATCGCTCCCGCCCTTGCCGCCGCCGATGGGAAGGCCGGTCAGGCTGTTCTTCAGCGTCTGCTCCAGCGCCAGGAACTTGAGGATGCTCAGGTTGACGCTGGGGTGGAAACGCAGGCCCCCCTTATACGGGCCGATGGCGGAGGAAAATTGGACGCGACAGGCCCGGTTGACATGCGGCCGCCTTTGGTCATCCAGCCAGGGCACCCTGAAGAGGATGATCCGCTCCGCTTCGACAAACCGCTCAAGCAGCCCTGTTTTTTCATATTCAGGATGCTCGTCAAACACAGGCGACAGGCTGGGCAGCATCTCCCTGGCCGCCTGGAGAAACTCGTTTTCATGCGCACAGCGGATCTCCAGGTCCTTCAGCACCTTCATGGCATAGCCGTTCATATTCACTTATTGCCCCTTCGATCCCTTCGCGCCGCTGCCCAAATTGGCAATGGCGGAGGAAATGATATCCGAATGAAACGACGTGATGTTTTTGTCTTTCTGTTCTTTTGCTTTCAACGCGTCCCAGACCAGGCGGTCGACCAGATGCCGGTAGCGAAGCCCGCTTCCGGTCTTCTCCCACAGATAAAACGCCATGGAACCGGGGATGGTGTTGATCTCCGTGATGTACAGGTCCCCTGTTTCCCGCCGGATCATGAAATCCACGCGCACGACACCCTTGCAGTCCAGCGCCCGGAAGATATCCGCCGAAAGGGTCCTGACCCTTTCCGTCATCTCATCACCGATGGGTGCTGGGATGATCCGGGTCAAGGAAGCCATGCCGTTCTCACGGCCGCTTGCAAGATATTTGGTCTTGAAATCCAGCAGCTGGCCCTTTCGCACAGGCTGTTCCACCACCGAGGTCTCGACCGCGTCATCAAAGCCAAGCACGGAGCAGTTCACCTCAAGGGGATCATCCAGCCCCTTCTCGACGAGGCAGCGGCGGTCCAGTGAGAAAGCGAGCCTGAGCGCGTCGGCGAGCTGACGACGGTCATCCGCCCGGCTCACACCGATGGAGGAGCCGAGGTTCGCGGGCTTGACAAACACCGGATAGGGCAGGCTGGCTTCGACCTTTTCGCAGGCGGCTTCAGCGTCCTTCTCAAACTCGCTCCGCGAGAGCGACGTGTCCGGCAGAACGGGAAATCCGCACCCGGCAAACAGCCGCTTCATCATGATCTTGTCCATGCCCACAGCGCTCCCGGCTACGCCCGTGGAGGCATAGGGCACGTCCATCATCTCCAGCAGCCCCTGCAGGGTGCCGTCCTCTCCGTTCAGCCCGTGCATGACCGGGATCACGCAGTCTAGCCGCGCGGCGACACATCGCTTCTCACCGGCAAAAAGCCTTCCCCGTTCAAAGGCCATCAGGGCGCGGGAGCCTGAGGTCAGGTCGGGGAACACGCGGGTCAGGCCGCTGGCGCGCGGATCAAAGTCCAGGTAGGTCTCCAGTTTCCACAGCGCGCCGCCGATGAACCACTCGCCCCGTTTTGAGATGTAGACCGGAATGACCTCATACCTGAAGGGATCGGCCATGCCGGCAAGCTGGAGCGCGCTGATGATGGACACTTCATGTTCGCAGCTCCTGCTGCCAAAGAGGATGCCCAGCTGCAGTTTATCAGGCATACGCACTCACCCCCTCAGCTGTAATGGTCGGGCAGGTCGTTCTCATACAGCACCACGTCCCCCGGGCCGCAGTTCTGATGAACAAACTCGTTTGCCTGCGCCAGGGAAGCGAAGACATGGACGTTCTCCTCCGGCATGCCGCATTCCAGCATCCCTTCCCGGATCGGCCTGGTATGCTTTTCCCCCACCAGCAGGGCCATTTGTGCGACCGCAGCAATGTCGCTGCCCAGCCTGCGGTTGGACTGCTCCTCCTGCCGGCCCAGCTCTATGAACCCGGGCGTGACCACGACGTGCCGTCCCGGATATGAGGAGAGCACCTGCAGTGCCTTGCGGCTTGAATCCGGGTTGGAATTGAACCCGTTGTTGATGACTTTGTATCCCTTCCCGCACGTGGTGACCTGAAGGCGGGACGCGGGGGGATTGACTGAAACCAGGGCATTCCGGATCTCCTCCGGGGTGATGCCGTAATGCATCGCCATCAGGGCGGCGAGCAGGATGTTTCGCACGTTGTGATCCCCCGCCAGCCTCGTCTCACAGGCCAAGCGCTCCCCTGAGGGCAGGCAGAGCGTGAACCGGCTGCCTTCCGGAAACAGGTCCAGGTCCTCCGACCACAGGCCGCTGCCGGGGATGCCCGCCAGAGCTTTGGGGATGCTGGTTTTTTCGTAGTACTCGCTCACGTATTTCCCGTCGAAGTTGAACACGGCGAAGCCGTCCTTGGGCAGGCCGCGGATAAGGTCGTACTTGGTTCTGCCGATCCGCTGGATGCTGCCCATGGTTTGAAGGTGCTGGGGCCCGATGGAGGTCAGGATCCCGGCATGCGGCCTGATCAGGCGGCTGAGCACCCGGATGTCCCAGGGATGGCGCGCTCCCATCTCCGCGATGAAAAAGAGGTGCTGCTGCCCCAGTTCCTCCCGGATACAGCGGGCAAGCCCCATGGGGGTGTTGAAACTGGCGGGCGAGGCAAGGGTCGGATACCGCTGGGAGAGCATGGCGGACAGAAGGTTTTTCACCGTCGTCTTTCCGTAGGAACCGGTGATCCCGATGACAGTAAGCCCCGAGGCGCGGTAGTGGTCCAGGATCCCCTTCGCGTCTTTCCGGTACAGCATCTGGATCCCCTTTTCAAGGGGCCACGTGATATAAGCGGAAAGGATCAGCCACAGCGGCATCAGGAGGGGGATCAGCGCCGGGATCCAGAATCGATGCGTCAGCCGCAGCAGAAGGAAGGACAGCAGAAGCCCTTCAGCGAAAAGCGCAATGTTCAGGCGCCTGACCCTGGCGGTGATCACCAGCCGGGTCTTGACCTTTCTCTCGCGATAGGTCAAAAGGCCGATCGCATATCCGGCCAGCAGGATCAGGGCAGCTGTCAGAACTGTGAAAAGGATCCCGAGGACCGGCGGCCACCGGAGCGCCGGGATGACGGCAAGGGACAGCAGCACGGCAGCAAGGCCCAGGGCAAGCCCGGGCCAGAGGCATTTCATCATCTGCCGTACGAACGACCGCGCATATGCGCCGAACTGATAACTGCCCAGCTGAAAATACTGCATCAGGCGTTTGGACGCCGGCAGCATCGCGGCGGCCGCAGCAAGGGACAGGAGCGCGGCGGCGGTCAAGGTCGAACCGCTCATTCCCCGGCCTCCTTAAGAAAACTGTCCACCGCGTTGGCGAACCGCGCCAGCTGGTTCCTGTACGCCCAGTGATCGTCCGCCAAATAGACGAGCAGCCGGCAGTCCGGCATCATCTTCTGCATCATCTTCCCCATCCACAGCGGCGTGGCGCTGTCCCTCTCGCCCCAGACCAGCAGAGCCGGCTGCCTGATTTTCGGTAAAAGTTTCCGCAGATCCAGGCGGACCACCTTGCTGAAGCTGCCGCGCAGGGCTTCCGGCGTGGCAAGATAATCGGAGGAGGCAAACTCCGCGCGGAGGCCATTGAGCCATTGATCGGCTTTGCTTTTATTTTTGGGGATGAGGGAAATCACTTTCAGCCCCGCCCGGCCGGTCCTGAACAGCATCGTACGCAGGCGGGCGTTGAGCCCGCGCTTCGGACGGATGCCCGCGCAGCCGGTGAGCACCAGGCGGCTGACGCGTTCGGGATGATGCGCCGCCAGCCAGAGCGCGACGCGGCCGCCGAAAGAATGCGCCACCAGCACGGTCTGCCTGATGGCCAGCTGGTCCATCACCTTCAGCGTCCACTCCGCGTATTCAGGGATGCCCCAGTCCTTCCCCGGCATCCCGGAATCCCCGTGTCCGGGAAAGTCGATCATCGTGACCTGAAAGCGGCCCTTCAGCATCCTTCCAAGCGGAAGCAGGTGCTTCTCAAGCGAAACCAAGGAAGGGCCCCAGCCATGCAGCAGCAGCAGGGTTTCGCCTTGACCTTCCAGGGTCTCGGCATGCGCCTTGATCCCGTCGACCTGTATCATCACGCCTGCATCCCTCCGCCCTGACCGGTCTTTTGAACCCGCAGGATATACCTGCATTTCGCCGGCGACATCATGCACAGGGGCCTGTACTTCATCGGGACTGTCACGACGCGCTCCAGAACACAGCCCAGGCGCTCGCAGGTGACGCGGGATGGGATGTTGTCCGTGTCCGTGGTGATGACCACGCTTGCAAGGCCCAGCCTTTCCATGACCGGGTAAAGCATTTTGACCGCCTTGCCTGCGAAGCCATGTCCGCGGAAATCCTCTTCCACCCGATAGCCGATGTGCCCCAGGTAATACAGTTCCGGGCTCTCCCCCAGCCTCAGGCTGACATACCCCACCGCCGTCCGGGTCCCCGGCAGGCAAATGTCATAGGTATAGCTCTCCCGAATGCCTGTCGTGAGGTCCGCGGCATTTCGCCCGCGGGGACAAAGGTCGATCTCCGTCCCCGCCAGTACCGGTCCAACAGAGAAAACTCGCCGGAACAAGAATGCCTCCCGCCGTTGATTGCACGCGCGATTATAACACAGGCAAGCGCGCTTCTCAAATGCGGTACAAAAGAGCGCCGGGCACAGAGTGTCGACAAAGTGTCTGCGGACACTTTGTCGTTTTGGAAGAACGGTT
>CAZVSG010000057.1:0-13761 GCA_964629345.1 uncultured Christensenella sp.
TTACCCTTTGCAGGTTTGCAATGCCCTTTGCAAAGGCTTCCATCCGGGCGGCGCTGTCGCGGGCATTTCATTTGGGCAATGCGCGTAGCGGTCAAGCGTGAATGCCGCCGCAGCGCGGCCGAAGTTGTCTGAACGGTTTTGATATCATCACCGGCCGGATTGATGATGCGGCGTATATACTGCGCAAGTCATGGGATCGTGGTGCTGCGCGGGAACAGATCGACGGCACTCCGCACTGTTATCTCGGCCGCTGCAGGGACGGCATCAGCTGGCCAGTGGAGCGTGACAGGATCCCCTTCTAACCGCAGCAGGCCATCCGTTCATGCTTGGTTATGCGTATGACCCGAGGCTTGTGAAGGTTGAGGACGCATACCACATCATCTGGTGTACGGACTTTTTCGGCGCGGCGATCGGCATGGCTGTCGCAGGGGATTTCAAGACCTTCATCTCTCTTGAGAAACCATTCATCCCCTTCAACCGCAATGCGGTGCCGCTTTCCCGCAGGATCAAGGACACTTGCCGGATGCTGTCAAGGCCTTCCGACGGCGGGCATACCCCTTTGGGGACATCTTTGTCTCGGAAAGCCCGGACAGGATCTTTTGGGAAAGCGCTGCCATGTGATGAGCTGCGGGAGCGTTTGGTGGGAGAGCGTTTCGATCGGCGCCGGCGAGGCGCCGATCGAAACGACGGAGGGCTGGCTGCTGTTTTATTACGGTGTCTGAAGCGCATGCAACAGAGGGAACGGGTCGGGTACGCCGGCAGCGTGGTCTTCTCCAACGGCGAGATCTCCGCAGGGACTGGCGGATCTATTACTACTACGCCTCCCCCGGCACCCGGCTGCACGTGGCCGGGACCGATGTAAAGCGCCTTTGTGATTGCGTTTTCAATACGCCGGAGGATGCTCTGCGCACAGCGGACTGTGCGCGGCAGCGGATCGGGCTGACCGACGGCAACCTTCGATTCCTGAAGCTTCGCGGATGACGAAACCTGCGCTTTCTTACCGCAGGGCAGGATACCGGCTTGCCGCCGATCGTTTTACGGCAGCAGATCATTTTATCGTATCGGCAGTATGCCGTCCGGAACCGGAAACGGTCTTTACTTTGCATTTCACCAGCGCTAAGATGGGAATGGCAGCGCTGCAGAATGTGCAAGCAGGGAAGATACCCTGCGCATGAAAGGAAGCGTCAGTTGAAGAAAGTCGTCGGTGGCTTCTTGGCGATACTCTTTTTGCTGTCGCTTCTTTTCATCGCGACAAAGTCCTATCTTTTTTCCGTTGGGTTCACCCAGCCGGTGTTCACCGACAGCAACGGCGTCTCCTCCATCTCAAAGGTCGAGGGAAGGAAGTTCTATATCCTGGACAGCCGTGGCCAATGGCAGGAGAGTTTCCTGGCCGGGGTCAACATCGGCCTCGGCCTGCCCGGCGCGTTTCCGGGGGAGTACGCGATCGGATATGAGACATACTTCAAATGGTTCCAGCAGATCAGCGGGATGGGATCCAACACCATCCGCGTGTACACCCCGCAGAGCCCGGGCTTTTACCAGGCGCTGTATGAGTACAACTGTCTGGCGGCCACGCCGCTTTACCTGCTTCAGGGCATCTACATGGATGAAAGCGACGTCATGGAATACAGCGACGTTTTCGCGCCGGGGTCCGTCGCCCTCAGGGACATGCGGCAGGACATCATCGACTGTGTCAACATGCTGCACGGCAACGCGGTGATCGGTGAGAAACCCGGCAAGGCGTCCGGCATTTACCGCTGGGATGTGTCAAAATTCGTCATCGGCTGGATCCTTGGCATCGAATGCGAGGCCTACCTTGTCGACGGCACGAACAGGGCGCACCCGGACATGACAGGCTTCAGCGGAAAGTATGTCCATGCGCAGGATGTATCGCCTTTTGATGTGTTCATCGCACAGATGAAGGAACTGGCCATCGCTTACGAAACGGAAACGTACCGGATGCAGCGCCCCGTCGCTTTCAGTAACTGGCCGACGACGGATCCGCTGGTACATCCCAACGAACCGAGGAAAGCCGAAGACCTGGTCAGCATCGACGTTGAAAAGATCAAGGCCAGGGAGACGTTCGTTCCCGGTTTCTTTGCTTCCTACCACGTATACCCATATTATCCGGACTTCATGAATTACCCCAGCGGCGATGCCCGGACAGATGAAGATCCCTATTATGCCTACCTCCAGTCGCTTGTCGGATACCACTCCATGCCGGTGTTGATTTCCGAGTTCGGCCTGCCGTCCTCGCGCGGCGTGACGCACGTCAACCACCTGACCGGGCTCAACCAGGGCGGGCACTCGGAACAGCAGCAGGGTGAAGGCCTGGTCAGCATGCTGGAGGACATCCATCAATCCGGCTGCATGGGCGGCATCGTGTTTGCCTGGCAGGATGAATGGTTTAAGAAATCCTGGAACACAATGGATTTTGACTGGGAAGAAGCCCGCCCGAAGTGGCTGAATGTCGAGTCGAGCGAAGCAAATTTCGGACTGACCGGTTTCAAGGCGTTTCCATCCATCCGGATCGACGGCACAGACGACGATTGGATGAATGCGGAGGAGTTGGGAGAGGGCACGCGCCTGCGCGCCAATTGGGATGAGTCCTTTCTCTACCTGCGTCTTGGGATCGATGATTTCCAGCAGCAGACATATTATGTTCCCATTGATACAATATCCGGCCAGGGCAGCGATTTTTATGGGGAGACAAGGTTCAAGCGTCCGGCCGACTTCGTGCTGGTGATCGATGGCAGGGACAATACCCGTCTTTTGATCGACCCGTATTATGATCCAAACTTCAAGCTGTACGGAACGCTGATTTATGAACAACAGGAACTGGATCAATCCGGCAGCACCGGGACGGGCGCTTTCACGCCTGTGCGTCAGGTGATCTGCGGGAAACTGATCATGCCGAAAACAGGGCAGGTGGTTCCCCCGCAGGTCTGGGACACCGGGAAAATGACATACGGCATCTCAAACCCGGACAGTGCCGCATATGATTCCCGGGCGGATTTTTCCGCAGGGGACGGTTTTATTGAGATCCGTATCCCCTGGATGCTGCTGAACTTCGCGGACCCGTCTTCCGGGAAGATACTGGAGAACATGCATCAACAGGAGGGCTTTCCTTTTCAAACCATCAGGGAAGTGTACATCGGGCTTGGCCGGGAGGCTGACGGTCAGCCCATCCCCATGTATGCCTATGGCCTTCCCCAATGGAGCGGCATGGAGTACACCCAGCGGTTCAAGCGCTCCTATGACCTGCTGGCCGGGGTATTCCCGAAATACGCGACCTACCCTATCCAGGAGGATGCTCAGCTTCGGCAGGCCCACCGGTTCCAGGACGTGCGGCTGCTCTACGTTCGCTTTGAGAACCTTCTGAGCACCACGGATTTTGTTGTCATTCTGATAGGGATCACCGTGATGCTGGTCGTTTACCTCTACCTGCTGCTGCTGATCGTGAACCTGTGGCTCAACCGGCATACGAGCAGACGCGGGCAGGAGAGGGAGCACCTCAGATCCATCATGTGGCTGCCTGAGGATGAGATCAGAAGAAGGCTTCACATCCGCTACCTGTGCACTTCCAAAGGGCTTGACCTGCTGGGCCAGTTCATAGCGGAAGAATGCCCCTGGGAAAGCGGAGCCCCGCTGCTGACGGTGATCAATCACGGAAAGTATGAACACTGCATGCAGAAGTTCATGCGTTCCAGGGACCTCGCGTTCATCATTCTGGTCATTCGGATCATCGGGCTTCTGCGGCTGAAACAGTATAAGGGCCGGATCCTGCAGCTGATGACGGAAAACAAGGACAACACCGAGCTTCAGTACATGGGCTTCCTAGCCCTTTCGATGATGGGGATGCGGGGCGATCTGGTGCGCCTTTGCGCTCAGCTTGAATACAGCAAGGGGCTTTCCTTCCGCAGCCTCAAGGAGATTTTCGCGGAATTCACCGGCGACAAGGCAGCCCTCTACAGGGATCTGCTCAACTCGCCCGACGCCTACATCCGCCGGATCGCCGTGAAGAACATCGGGGATGATGGGATCGCCAAGCTTGCCAACCGCCTGCTTCCGCATCTGGACAGCGAGGACGTCAACCTGAAGCACGACGTGGTCCGCACGCTGGGGCAGCTCAGGTTCGCTCCGGCCGGAAACCTCATCGCCAGGGAGCTGGACAGCCCGAACTGGACGCTTCGCAATGCCGCGGTCGTTGCGCTTACCTCCATTGATGCCCGGAAGTATCTTCCCCGACTGGTCCGGTGCCTGAAGGACAGGGAGTGGTGGGTGCGCTACAACTGCGCCACGGAACTGTCACGCCATCTCCCGGCGGAAGAACTCCAGGAACTGATGCCCCAACTGGACGACCGCTTCGCATCGGAGATCCTGGCATATGCGATCAGCGAAAGGCGGCTGATGGCGGAGAAGGGGGAAGGAACGTGAGGGACGCACTTGTCTTGATCCTGAGGGTCGTCAACTGGCTGTCGCTGGCTTACATGATCGGCATCACGCTGACGTATTTTCTCCAGCTGATCTTTTCTGGACGGTCGCTTGAGGAATACATCAAGTACCTCCGCTTTTCCGATTACCGCCGTTTTGTCGATTCTTCCAACATGATCCCGGTTTCGCTGATCGTGCCGGCATACAATGAGGAAGCGACGATCATCGAAACCATCCAGAACCTGCTGAAACTGGACTACCAGGAGTATGAGATCATTGTTGTGAACGACGGTTCCAGGGACGGGACCCTGCAATTGCTGCTGGAACGCTTCTCCATGATCCCCATCGAGCAGCCGTTCAAAAAATCCGTTGAGAACAAACCTGTCCGCAGCGTGTACCGGACGCCCCTGCACGGGAACCTGATCGTGGTGGACAAGCAGAACGGTGGAAAGGCCGACGCGCTCAACGCCGGGGTCAATTTCTCGCGTTATCCGCTTGTGGTTTCCATGGACGCGGACTCGGTCCTGGAAAAGCAGGCGCTGATCAGGATCCTGATCCCCTTCCTGAAGGACAGCAATGTCATCGCGGTCGGCGGGGTGGTGCGCATATCAAGCGGCTGCGTGATCAAGGATGGTGAGATACTGGAGATCAACCTGCCAAAGACCATGCTTGGCAGATTGCAGACGGTGGAATACCTGCGGTCCTTTTTCACCGGGCGCATCGGCGCGGCGTCCATGGGGATGCTGCTGATCATCTCCGGGGCTTTCGGCGCTTTCCGCAAGGATGCGCTCATCTCGGTGGGAGGGTATACCGCCAACTGCATCGGGGAAGACATGGAGGTCGTCGTCAAGCTCCACAGAAAATACCGTGATACCGGCAAGCCGTACAAGATCAGTTTCCTGCCGGACCCCATCTGCTGGACGCAGCCACCCGAGAACCTCAGGGACCTGTACAAGCAGCGCAAGCGCTGGCAGATCGGGCTCATCAATGTGCTGCTGCGCCACAGGGATATGGCGTTCAACCCCAAATACGGCAAAACCGGCCTTGTGATGCTGCCGTATTACTGGATCTTTGAGTTTATCGGACCGATTTTTGAAACGCTCGGGTACTTCCTGGTTCCGCTTTCCTGGTGGCTGGGCATCATCGGCTGGAAATTTGTGGCGCTGTTCTTTCTGCTGGTCATCATGATCGGCCTGATCCTGTCCCTGGGCGCTCTCATGCAGGAGAGCTATGCGATGCGCAAGTTCCCCAAGATCAGCCAGGTCCTGCTGCTGGCGGGGTATGCGCTGCTGGATAATTTTGGGTTCCGCCAGTTCAATACCGTCATCCGTTTTATCGGGTTTTTGAAATACAGGAAGGGGAAAGATACCTGGGGCTCCATGAGCCGCAGGAAGTTCACAGCCGGCTTATAACGGGCGGCCGTGAGCACTGACCGAAAGGGAAAGGCGTTGGCGTTTTCCGCCTGCTCGTTGACGCAGGCACCTGTCTGGATTATCATGAACGGTATATCGCGGGGGCTCATACCTGTTTGGGTGACCTGCTGATGGGCGGTTTAGGGTGTTATAATAACTGCATGAGAGGGATTTGATTCATGGACAGGTTGAAGGTTGCCTTTATCGGCGTCGGCAGTATCAGCGGCATTTATCTGGACAATATCACCAAAGTATTCAGGAACCTTGATATCGCGGGGGTGTGCGACCTGATCCCGGAGAGGGCTTTGAACGCGCAGCAGAAGTACGGCCTGCCCCGCTTTTATACCGATATGTTCGAGGCGTTCAATGACCCCGAGGTCGACATCATCCTCAACCTGACCCGCCCTTATCAGCACTATGAGGTGACCAGGCTGGCCCTGGAGCACGGCAAGCACGTGTATACGGAAAAACCTCTGGGCATCACCATGGAGGAAGGGAACGCCCTGGTCAGCCTCGCTTCCAACCGCGGCCTGCTGCTGGGCGGCGCGCCGGATACCTTTATGGGCGCGGGGCTGCAGAGCTGCAGGAAGTACATCGATTCCGGGATCATCGGGGAACCGGTCGGCGCGGCGGCGTTTATGATCTGCCGCGGGCACGAGACCTGGCACCCCGATCCGGATTTCTACTACCAGCCCGGCGGCGGCCCGATGATGGACATGGGGCCTTACTATATCACTGCGCTCGCCAGCCTTTTGGGGCCTGTTGAGCGCCTTGTGTCGGCAGGGAAAAGGAGTTTCCCGAAACGCTTTATCACCAGCCAGCCCCATGCAGGGGATGACATCCAGGTGAACGTGGACACATACGTCACCGGCATCATGCAGTTCTCCTCCGGCGCGGTCGGCACGATTTTCACGACCTTTGACGTCCATTACCCGACCCAGGCAAGGCTTGAGATCTACGGCAGCGAAGGGACGCTCACCCTGCCGGACCCGAATCATTTCTGCGGTCCGATCAGGATCTTCCGGCCTGAGGAAGGGAAGAACGAAGAATTGCCCCTGATGTTTGACTACAGGGAGAACTCAAGGGGCCTGGGTCTTGCTGATATGGCTTCCGCGATCCTGTCCGGCCGCACCCCGCGCGCAGGCATGGCGCAGATCCACCACGTACTGGATGTCCTGACAGGGTTTGAACGGAGCGCGAGGTCAGGCAAATGGATCGATATGGAAACGGTATATGACAGGCCCGAGCCGATGGTAAAGGCGGTGTTTCCCGGTGTTCTGTGACGGTCCTGATAGGATAAGAGCCATTTCCCGTTGACCCGTTGATAAAATCTGTGACAGGGCGGTGTACCATGCTGTTTCCTGGGGATATCAAGGAAGTCGTTCTTGACGGTCACCATCTGACCCTGGAGGAAGTTGTGGCGGCTGCCCGCTTCCATGCCGGCGTCAGCCTGTCCCAGACCGCAGTACAGACAATGGCAGGATCCCGTGCGACAGTGGAACGGCTGCTTTGCGGCAGTCAGCCGATATACGGGATCAGCACCGGATTCGGGGCTTTGTGTCAGGTCAATGTTTCTGCGGAACAGATCAACCTGATGCAGAACAACCTGATCCTCAGCCATGCCGCGGGATGCGGTCAGCCCCTTCCCCGTGAGGCTGTGCGCGCGGTGATGCTGCTGCGTGCCAACGCGCTCTGCCAGGGCTATTCCGGTATACGGCCGGAACTGGTGCAGACCCTGATCGATATGATCAACGCCGGCATCCATCCCGTGATCCCGGAAAAGGGTTCGCTTGGCGCCTCCGGGGATCTCGCCCCCTTGTCGCACATGGCGCTGGTCATGCTGGGGTATGGTGAGGCGGAAGCTGGGGGAAAAATTCTTACGGGACTTGACGCTATGCAGGCCGCGGGGCTTCCTGTCCATTCACTGCAGGCAAAGGAGGGCCTGGCGCTGATCAACGGCACCCAGGCCACCTGCGGGGTCGGGGCGCTGGCGCTGTACGACGCGCTGAAGGCGGCCCGCCTGGCGGATATCGCCGCCGGTATGAGCATGGAAGCGCTGCAGGGGCGGATCGATGCTTTCGACCCGCGCATTCAGGACGCGCGCCCTCATCCCGGGCAGAGCGCTGTGGCGCGCAATATCCGTCTGCTTTGTGACGGCAGCGGCATGATGGCGAGGGCGGACGGCCTTCGCGTTCAGGATGCCTATTCCCTCCGCTGTATTCCCCAGGTGCACGGGGCGGTAAGGGATGCACTTGATCATGTCCGGAGGACGATGGAGATCGAGTTCAATGCCGTCACGGACAATCCCTTGATTTTCCCTGAGGACGGTACGGTCATTTCCGGCGGGAACTTCCATGGGGAGCCCATCGCGATGGCTCTGGATTTTCTTGGCATTGCCGCGGCTGAACTGGCCAGCATCTCCGAGCGCCGCCTTGAACGCATGGTAAACCCGCAGCTGAACTGCGGATTGCCCGCCTTCCTGACAGGGAATCCGGGGATCAATTCCGGGATGATGATCATTCAATATACGGCGGCGTCCATGGTCTCTGAGAACAAGGTGCTCGCCCACCCGGCCAGCGTGGATTCGATCCCCTCCTCGGCCAACCAGGAGGATCATGTCAGCATGGGCATGACCGCCGCCAGGAAGGCCAGGCTCATCACTGAGAACACCTTGTCCGTCCTGTCGCTTGAATTCCTCGCAGCGGCACAGGCCATCGACCTGCGCGGAGGGGAACCCTCATCGGTAAACAGGATGCTTCATACAACGATCCGCCGCAGCACGCCATTTCTTGACACGGACAGAGAAATTCGCAGGGATGTAAGTGAGATGAACCGATTGATCCGCAGTGAGGAGATAGAGAGAATGATCGCGGAAGCCGTGCCCGGTTTCATCTGATATAGAGAGCAGTCGTAAAACGCTTTGATGAAGCGGCCTTTCTGCGCCTCCGCGTTGCCTCTTTCATTCGGCGTAGGCTCCGCTGCGCCTCATTCTTTCGACTGAACGAAGCCTATAAATATTTCCGCACTATCGGTGCGTTTGCTCTTTCATCAAGAACGACTCATCCGTTTGCTTCCTACGAAATCCGGCTGCCCTTCTTGATGATGACCCGCGCCAGGTTGCTGCCGAAACGATAACAGAGAAAATCCGAATCCGGGGCATCCCAGATGACGATATCCGCCTGCTTCCCGGTTTCCAGGCTGCCGATGCTCCTTGTCCTGTTGACGGCGGCGGCGGCGTTCAGCGTAACTGCGCACAGCACCTCCTCAGGGGTCATCCTGTACTGCCAGCAGGCAAGGTTCATGCACAGCTGCAGGGAGAAGCCCGGGCAGCTGCCGGGATTGAAGTCACTGGCGACAGCGACCGGTACACCGGAGGCGATCAGATCCCTCGCCCTGGCGTAGGGCTTGCCAAGGCAGAGGGAGGTGCCGGGCAGCAGGCAGGCGATGCTCCCGCCGCTTTTCAACGCTTCGATGCCGCTGTCTTTCATGGCGATCAGGTGCTCCGCAGAGACGGCGCCGATTTTTCCTGCCAGTTCACTCCCGCCGATCGCCCGGATCTCATCGGCGTGGATCTTGCTCATCAGCCCCGCTCTTTGCCCGGCCAGCAGGATCTCCTCGGACTCATCCGCCGTGAAGACCCCCTCCTCACAGAAAACATCGCAAAACTCAGCCAGGCCTTGCTGCGCGGCGTTTGGGATGATCTCATTGACGACCAGATCGATATATCCCCTTCTGTTTCCGGCAAACTCCGGGGGGATCGCATGCGCTGCCATCAGGGTCGGCACGATGTCCGACGGATGCTCGGCGTTCAGCTTTTTCACCACCCTCAGCTGCTTCAGCTCATCCTTGAGGTTCAGCCCATAGCCGCTCTTGGCCTCGCAGGTCGTCGTGCCCAATGTGAGCATGCTGTCAAGCGCTTCCTTGGCCTTGCCGAACAGGTCCGATTCATCCGCGGCCCGTGTATCCTTCACGGTGCTGAGGATCCCCCCGCCTGACGCCAGGATGTCCAGATAGGATCTTCCGGTTATTTTCAGCCTGAGCTCGTTTGCCCTCCAGCCGGCGAACACAAGATGCGTGTGCGCATCGACCAGGCCCGGGGTGACCAGACTGCCCTTCGCGTCGATCACCTCATATCCCCTGAGCATCGTATGAGAAGGCATACCCGTGCCGATCCGGGTGATGATGCCGTTCTCTGATAGCAGGTATGCGTTTTTGAGTTTTTTCAGCTCGCCCTGCGCCTTCCCGCTTCTTGCTCGGTCCCCTTCCGGCGTCACAAGCAGGCCGATGTTGACGATGGCGGTACCGCGGAATTCGGTCATGGCAGAAGCTCCTGGATCAAGCCGGATATGTCGGGCGGGACCTGATACGGAAGGGTGATGCAGTCGCTGGCTGAATGGGCTTTGTTATATTCCGCGCAGGTGGACAGCGCATGTTCATTCCTTGCCCAGGCGCGCCTGGCGACGCCGACCATCACGTCCCAGGGCATCGCGGTGCGCAGGATCCCGTCCACCCTTTCACTGCCGTCAAGCGCCAGGCCAAACCCGCCGTTGACGGACTTGCCGACGCCGACGCCGCCGCCGTTGTGCAGCGCGACCATGCTCATTCCCCTGGCGGCGTTCCCCGCAAAACACTGTACGGCCATGTCGGCCATGATGTTGGAGCCGTCCCTGATATTGCTGGTCTCCCTGAAAGGTGAATCTGTGCCGCCCGTGTCATGGTGGTCGCGCCCCAGCATCACCGGGCCGATCTCGCCGTCCCTGACCATCCTGTTGAAGCGAAGCGCGATGTTCATCCTGCCCATCGCATCCTGGTACAGGATGCGGCATTGGGTCCCCACAACGAGTTTGTTTTTTTCAGCGTCCCGTATCCAGATCCAATTGTCGCGGTCCTGGTACCGCCTGTCCGGATCGATGCACTCCATCGCGGCCATGTCCGTCTTCCTCAGGTCTTCCCGGCTTCCGCTCAGGCAGCACCAGCGGAAGGGGCCGTAGCCATAATCGAACAGTTCAGGCCCCAGGATGTCCTCGACGTAACTGTGGAACACAAATCCGTCCAGATCGTCCCGGCCGTTTCTGCAGACCTCCCGTACTCCCGCGTCATAGACCGCCTTCAGGAAGCTGTTGCCATAATCAAAGAAATAGGTGCCTCCCCGGGCATGGCGCTGGATCAGGCCGTAATGCTTCCTCAGGCTCTCATCCGCCAATTGCCGGAAGCGTTGGGGCTCCTGCGCCAAAAGGCGCGTGCGCTCCTGATAACTGATCCCTGCCGGACAGTAGCCGCCCTCATATACCGCATGGCAGCTGGTCTGGTCACTCATCAGGTCAGCCCTGACGTCCGCATCCAGCAGATATTCCAGCAGATCTACTATGTTGCCGCAGTAGGCGACGGCGCAGGGTTCTTTTCTCTTCATATGGGACAGCACTGAGGTCACTGCCTTTTCAAGGCTGTCATATGCTTCGCTCACCCAGCCCTGATCCAGCCTGGTTTTGATCCGCGATTCGTCCACTTCCGCGATGATGGCCGCCGCGCCTGCGATCATGGCTGCTTTTCCCTGCGCGCCGCTCATGCCGCCCAGACCGGAGGACACAAACAGCCTGCCGGCCAGGTTCCCCTCTTTCGGGATGCCCAGCTTCAGACGCCCTGCGCCCAGGAGGGTATTGTACGTGCCGTGCACGATGCCCTGAGGCCCGATGTACATCAGGCCTCCGGCCGTCATCTGTCCATAGTTTGCGACCCCCAGCGCGCTGGCGCGGCTGAACTGTTCCTGGCTGTCATAAAGGCCGACCATCAGGCCGTTTGTGATGATCACCCTTGGCGCCAGGGGATGTGAGCGGAACAGGCCGAGGGGATGGCCGGACAGGATCACCAGGGTCTGCTCCTGCGTCACGTTCTGCAGATAATGCCGGATAAGCTGGTACTGCATCCAGTTCTGGCAGACCTGGCCCGTCTCCCCGTAGGTGACCAGTTCATAGGGATACAGTGCGACGTTGAAATCCAGGTTGTTGTCCATCATCACCTGAATGGCTTTGCCTTCAATGCATTGACCTTGATATGTGTCGATCGGCCGGCCCCAGATCCGCCCTTCCGGCCTGAACCGGTATCCGTAGATCCGGCCCCGCGTCATCAACTCATCCAGGAACTCAGGCACCAGTACCTTTTGATGCTGCTGCGGGATATACCGCAGCGCGTTCATCAGCGCCTGCCGGATATCCTTTTTGCTTAGCCTGGATTCCCGTTTGGGCGCGCGGCGGATCTCCTGACAGAACTCCGGATAAGGCGGCAGCTCCGCAAAGAGCTGTTCATATTCCATTCTCGCGTCTGCCATCACTTCTCTCCTATATGCGGCTGCTGAACACGGCCTCAGCCTCTTGCTCAATAGCCCTGGCCTCTTCTTCGATCCTCGTGCAGGCAGCTTTCATTTTCTCCGTAAACGCCGGATCGCTGATGCCGGCCAGGTTGATGCGCACATTGCTCAAAGCGCCCAGCACGGAGGACCTGGCCATCAGCGCGCCGACAAACCCGTCTGATGCCGCGTTTGCGTTTCCGGCGCGTATGCACTCAAGCGACAAACGCAGTGCTTCAAGGCTCGAATTCGCCGTTTCGAGCGGAACTTCGCACGCCTGCCGGAGCGCGTCCTGCATCTGCTTTGATCGTACGGCTTTCTCTTCATCCGAACCTTTCGGCATCCTGAGAGCGGCCATGAAGGCGTCAAAGGAGGAAGCGTCGCGTGCGATCTGGTCAAGCAGCTTCAGCCGCAACACTTCCGCTTTCTCATCGATCTGCTTCATTCTTTCATCGACGGCTTCATACCCTTTTTTCCCCTGGGTGAGCCTGGCCACCATGCAGGCAAGCGATGCCGCATACGCGCCTGCCAGCGCCGAAACGCTGCCGCCGCCGGGCGACGCGCTGTTGGCGGCGGTCAGCTCGGACAGTTTCTCTATTGAAAGATCCTTCATTTGCTCTCTCCCCCTACAGTCTGCTTTCCAGGATCATGTCCATGCTGAAGTGTTCGATCTGCAAATAGTATTCTGCGCAGTCCATCAGCGCTTTCAGCGGGGAAAGCCCGATGATCTCGCTCCCGACGACGGCGACCCCATACCGAGCCGCTTCCATCCTGATGGTTTCAAACACCCTGTACAGGCTTGTCTGCGTATAATCCGTCACGTTCATGGACACCTGGGCCAGATTCCGCTCCTTCAGCAGGACCCCCATCGCCTTGATGCCGCGGAAGCCCCCGCTTGAGTGACGGATGAGCTTCGCGATGTTCTTCGCGATCTCAAGGTTATCTGTGCCCAGGTTGACGTTGAACGCGACCAGCGGCATGCGCGCGCCGACGGCGGCCACGCCGCCTGTTGGATGGACAATGCCCGGGCCAAAATCCGGCTTCCACATAGGATCCTTCATTTTTTCCGCCATTCCCTCAAACTCACCTTTTCGGATGTCACTGAGGTTTTCCCGGTTCGGGAGCGTGGCGGAGCGCTCGTACAGGAACACCGGCAGTCCGTATCGGTCCGCGAGTGCTTTGCCGACTTCGCGCGCGGCCGCGTCAGCGTCCTGCAAGGTGCAGTTTTTCACAGGAATGAAAGGGATCACATCAACGCAGCCCATACGGGGGTGCTGCCCCCTGTGCTTCGTCAGGTCGATCCGCTCCACTGCGATCCCCGCGGCTTTTATCACAGCGTTACACAAGGCGTCCGGCTCACCCACAGCCGTGAAGACGGAGCGGTTATGATCCGGATCCGCGCTGAAGTCCAGCAGCCTGACATTTTCCGTCCCCTGAAAGCAGCCGGCAATCAGTTCGATGGTTTCCCGGTTCCTTCCCTCTGAAAAGTTCGGGACTGTCTCCATGATTTGATCCATCTTTTTCCTCGCTTGGCGAAATTGGGCTCTCTTTTTCCATTCTAACTGAAAAAGC
>CAZVSG010000058.1:0-12630 GCA_964629345.1 uncultured Christensenella sp.
CTTGACGGACGGAAGCCTGCCGCCGTTCTGCTGACCCACGGGCATTTCGACCATACCGGCGCGCTGTCCTTTTTTGCGGGTGTGCCCATCTATATCCATGAACTGGACAGCGTCATGCTGGGGGACAGCCATTACAGTTTCGGCCGCATCGCAGGAGACCATGCCAGGCGGCCCGATGCCACAGGCTTTCTACAGGAGGGGCAGATCCTGAGGCTTGCCGGCATGGACATCCAGGTCCTGCACACCCCGGGCCATACCCGGGGCAGCGTCTGCTTTCGTGTCAAGGATGAGCTCCTTACCGGGGATACGCTGTTCAAGGGCGATTACGGGCGCACGGACCTGCCCGGGGGCAGCCCTGAACAGATGCGCGCTTCCCTTCGGCGCCTGCTCAGGCTGTCCGGCTGCCACGTCCTGCCCGGTCACGGACCGGATGACTGGATCAAATGAGAATCCGGATGAATCTGCCCTTTCCGGGCTTTCAGAAAGAGCTGCTGGACGTCGCGGAGGTCTTCCTCAGCACCGTCATTCTGGTCGAACGGCCGGCTGAGGCGGCCGAACTGTACGTCCGCATCATGGAAACCGTCGTTGATGACAGGCGTTTCTGCGCAGCGGAGCTGACCGGCAGCCTGAAAGCCTTCCATCTGAACCAGGGTCAGGTTTCGGAGGATCCTCAGGAAGAGAAACGGCTGCACAAGCGGCAGCAGAAGACAGCCCTTTACCATGCCTTCGTACAGGCCACCGGCAGGCATCCGCCCTGGGGCTCGCTGACGGGGGTGCGTCCGACGCGTTTGGTATACGAAGGCATGGAGCAGGGCCTGACGCCCGCGGAGGCCGCAGGCCGCGTGGGGGACCTGTTCCATCTGAGGAAGGACAAGGCGGATCTGCTGCAGGAGATCGTCCTGGTGCAGCAGACCCTTCACCCCGCCCGCCTGGATGAGGCATCCCTCTACGTCGGCATCCCCTTCTGCGCCAGCCGGTGCCGCTACTGCAGCTTCATCAGCAGCGAGGTCGGGGACGGCAGGATCCTTCCTTCCTATGTGGATGCGCTGGAGCAGGAACTTGGGGGCATTCGGGAACTGATGGACGCTCAGGGGCTGAAGCCCCGGTCGGTGTACGTCGGCGGCGGCACGCCCACCGTGCTGCCGGAACGCATGCTGCTCCGCTTGATGAAATCCCTCTCCTCGCTGTTCGGCGCGGCCAAAGAAGTGACGGTGGAAGCCGGCAGGCCTGATTCGATCACGAAGGCGAAACTGAACATCATCAGGGACTTTGGCAGCGTCAGGATCTCCGTCAATCCGCAGACCATGTTTGACCAGACGCTGGAACGGATCGGCCGCCGGCATACCCGGGAGCAGACCGAGCAGGCCTACGCGCTGGCAAGAAGCCAGGGCTTCAATGACATCAACATGGACCTGATCGCCGGGCTGCCGGGGGAGACCCCGGAAATGTTCTCCCAGACGGTTTCCTGGGCGCTGAACATGAAGCCGGAGTCGATCACCGTGCATACCCTCAGCGTGAAACGCTCCAGCGACATGTACCGCTTCGGCGACATCGCCCCTTCGGGGAGCATGGCCGATGAGATGCTGGATGAGGCGCGTGTCCGCCTGACAGGCGCGGGATACAGGCCCTATTACCTCTACCGGCAGAAGCACATGGCCGGGAATCTGGAAAACGTCGGGTATGCAAAGCCGGGGAGCGAGTGTCTGTACAACATCGATATGATGGAGGATGCGACCACGGTGCTCGCGGCCGGCGCCGGCTCGATCTCAAAGCTGGTCTCCCCCGGCAGGAAGCGGATCCTCAGGGCCCCCAACATCAAGGATGCCGAGAGCTATATCATGAGGGTCGGGGAAATGATCGAACGAAAAAACGCCCTGTTCCTGGGCGTGGGGAAAGGGGCCAGGCCGGCACTAGGCCTTGGGCCGGAGGCGGACGTCCTGTCCCTGGAACTGGAGGACGAGGCTTAGCCTCTGATCCAGCAGCCTTGACAGGATGCGCCGGGTATAGCGCTCCCTGAGGTTTTCAAGCGTCAGGTTGGTGCTGAACACGGTGCTTTTTTTGTGTGTCATCCGGTACTCGATCAGGGCGAACAGCTGCTCCAGCGTGATGTTCTCCCATAGGGGTTCGGTGCCGAGATCGTCGATGAGCAGCAGCGGCACCTCATAATACGGCTGGTCAACATCCCCATCGCGGGAGAAGTATGCCTGCCGGATCTGGTTGAGCAGCGCGTTGGCATTGAACGCCAGCGCCTGGATGCCCCGCTCCCGCGCCCTTCTGGCGATGGCCTTGAGCAGATAGGTCTTGCCCAATCCGCTGGGGCCGTACAGCAGAAGGTTCTGTTCGCTCTCCGGAAGGGTGTCGGCATACTGCCTGCACCTATTGAAGATCACCTGCATCAGCTCGCGCTGGGTGATCCCGGTCCTGTCCAGGGGGCTTTCGGAAAATACGTTCAGGTCAAAGCGCTCAAAGCTGGGGCTGTCCTCCTGCTCACTTTCGCCGGAGAGCAGCTGGTGATAGCGCCTGGTCACGCAGCCGCACAGCGTCTTTCGGCTCTCGCCGACGTAGCCGCTGTCCCTGCAATCCGCGCATTGACGGACAGGATCCAGGTAATCCGCCGGAAGCCCGTGATCCGAAAGCAGTCTTGAGATCTCCTCATTGCGCCGCCGGGTCCTCTCCTGGATCCCTTCGGGCCTGATCCCCTGGATGGCCTGCTGAAGGCCGAGAAGGATATCGCTTCGGCGCATCTCGTCAAGCCTTGCGATCTCGGGACACAGCTGCGCCGCGTGCGCCAGCCTGCGCTGCTCTTCCGCCTCGTTCTGAAAACGCCTTGCCAGGCATTCCTCCAGCGCCTTGTTCAGCAGCTCATTGGCCACGCGATTCCCTCGCTTCCTTCAGCAGATCAGGCCCTGCGGGCAGGTCCTGTCCAGCGTCCCGGCCTTGATCATAATCCTGAAAACCGACTTTTCTCGCTTGTTTCTGAAAGGAAGCGGCGGTCTGCTTTGCTTCAGCAAGGGTTCTGACGCCGCGCTTTTTCCAGCTGTCCAGCACCTTTTCCATATAGGCCAACTTCTGACGGCTGCTGCGGGCCTGCTCCGCGGCCTCCAGGATCATCTCCCCGCTGTGTCCTTCACTGATCCACCGCCTGCAGCGGATCAGGTCCTGCTCGCCCGGCCTCGCGTCCAGGGCCGCCCGTTCAAACGCCTTGAACAGCAGCGGCTCATAGGCTTTCAGTTCTTTCAGGTGTGCCAGCACCTGCCCCTCATCCTTCAGGCCCATCTCCTCCCAGGCGAGCAGTTTCGGCTCAAGGTGCTCAAAAGCGCCGCCCCGCGCGCGGACGGATTTTGCCGCCAGAAGGATCATGGCCGGGGAGAAGCGCTCCCTCAAAGCCCGCCACGCCGGCAGCAGCGGATACGCGCTGATGCTGAATACGCCCAGGGTCTCCAGCACCTGCTTGACCTGCGCGGCTTCATCCGCTTCCTGTGTCAGTTGCTGCCTGACCTCAAGGGAACCTGTGCCGCCGCCCTTGTTCTTCAGCCGCTCCAGGATGCCGTTGAGATAGGTGAAGGAAGGGTTGCTGGCGCTGGCCGTTTCCGCGCAGGCTGTGAGCACCGCCTGGTCGTCAAAGCCCCATTCCTCGGTCCATTTTCGGTACAGGGCCATTTCCGGCTCCGTGGGCAGTCTTCTGATGTTGAACTGCGTGAGCACCGCCCGCGCCCCCTGGTGGGTGCGCTTGGAGTGGCTGAGGTACTGCTCCGCCTCCTCCGTCGTGGCGATCCCTTCCTCCTTCATCATCACTGCCAGCGGCTGTATGCTTTTGAAAGAGAAATGAATCCCGCGCGTATCGGCGGCGTGATTGAGCAGCATCAGCACCACCTCCTGCGGAAGCCCCGGATCCTGGACCCATTCATAGGCGAGGGCGATGTCACTTGGACGCAGCTTGCGCCGCCCGCCGAACTGGGCATATACGGCTTCGGAGAAATCCACAAAGGCGTGATCGCCTGCGGGCTCATCCTGTCCGGTGAGCATCCGCTGCCCTATGTTGTGGAACAGATATGCGGGCGGGTCATCGCTCGTCCGCTCGACCAGCCTCCGGCGTTCCCAATACCTCAGGGAAGCGAGGATCTGCCCTTCTTCCATGTTCAGCTCGCCGGCCATGGTCTTGATGTCAAATCCATCCCCGCCCAGGCAGCTCCGGTACAGGCCGTAGAGGTAAACCTTGATCTTGTCACCGTCGGCCATGGGCATGTACTCGGTGATGAACAGGTTTTCCAGCGGCGTCACCCCGAAGGTACGGGCCTGTCCGTCAAGTCTGAACATCTTTTTGATCCTCTTTCCCGATCTGCCCGTCCTGGCTTTCCCGTTTCTTTTCCGCAGCAGGGAGCGCTTTGCCCGCGCAGTTCTGGCGGGCGCGGTAGATCAGGGCGGCTGCCAGCGTAAGCGCGATCGTCAGTCCGAACACGAGCAGCGCCAGCTTGTACTCCTGCTGGTCCAGCATGCTGCCGCCCAGGGTGGAGGACAGCACGGAGGGAATGCGCGCCAGGGAGGTGATCAGCAGGTAGCGCCACAGGCGGATGGGGACCAGGCCGGTCAGGTAGGTCAGGACGTCCTTGGGGGTCCCCGGGATCAGGAACAGCAGGAAGATCGTCGCATCGCGCTTGCTGGGGTCTTTGAGGAATTTGATATTGGCGATCTGCCTGTCCGAAAAGAAGAGCCGGATCAATTTGATGCCCCAGGTGCGCACGGCGAGGATGATGATGATGCTGCCCAGCGCGCCGCCGATCAGGCAGAGCGCCAGACCGCCCCAGGCGCCGAAGATGAAGCCGGCGGCGATCTCGATCGGCTCGCCCGGGATAAAGGCGACGATGACCTGAAGCGCCATGATCCCCGCCATCAGCGGGTACTTCATAAAGCCGCGCTCCTGCATCCAGGCGCGGAAGCTGGTGCGGTTCTTCAGCGCGTCCACCAGAGGCCGTCCGATGAGGTGGGTCAGCAGGATGATCAGGGCGATGACAAGGCACAGGGAAACAAGGCTGATGATCTTCCTTTTTTTCAACAGCCGCGGGTCTTCCTGCGCCGGGTCCCTCTTCTGAATGTCTTCCGAACTGCTTGTTTCTTTCACTTTGTCGCTTCGATCCCCTGCCGTACGCAGGCCAGGACTTTGTCTGCAAGATCCGGGGCCCTGCCGCTTTCTCCCGCCGATACGTGAAGGAAGAACTCGACCGTCCCGGAGCCGCCCCTGACCGGGCTTGCGCACACGTCCGTCACTGCCAGGCCTTGCAGGCCGTTGAGGTGCCCGATCAGGTCCGTCAGCATCGGGGCGTAGGCGCTGTCCGGGATCATCCCGCTTCGGCGGGATTCGGGGCTGTCGATCTCAAAAAGCGGTTTGACCAGCGCGATGATCCCGCCGCGGCCGTGCAGGATGTCCCGGTACACCGGGAGCGCAAGCCTTAGGGAGAGATAGCTGAGGTCGCAGGTCGCCAGGGACGGGGCGGGATCAAGGTTCAGCAGGGAAGGATCCGACAGGTTGGTCTTTTCCAGATTGATCACCCGAGGGTCCTGCCTCAGCGCGCCTGTCAGCTGGCCGTACCCGGCGTCGACCGCGTACACCAGCCCCGCGCCGTGCCTGAGCAGGCAGTCCGTGAATCCGCCGGTGGACGCGCCTGCGTCCAGGCAGGTCTTTCCCTGAACGCTGACCCCAAAAGCCTGCAGAGCGCCCTGCAGTTTCACGCCCCCTTTGGAGGCGTAGGGGCAGGCGTTCCCGCGCAGGCGCACCTGATCGTCCGGTCTGACCGTCTGGCCCGCCTTGGCCGGCCTGTCGTTGACAAGCACCCTGCCGGCCATCACCAGCGCTTCCGCGCCGGCCGTATCCCTGCACAGTCCGCTGAAAACGAGCCGGTCCCTCAGCGCCTGCCTGCTCATATGGTCTGCATGACGCCCTTGAGCGAGCGGAGCACGCGCCGCTCCATCCTGGACACCTGCATCTGGGTGAGGTTCATTTTCCTGGCCGTGGCCTGCTGGGAAAGCTGCTCCTGAAACCGCAGCCTGATGAGGGTCCTCTCTTCCGGGCTTAAGGTCTTCAGCGCGTTGCGCAGGTCCTCGCGCATCTCAAAATCCTCAAACCCCTTTTCCTGCTTGCCCAGATGGTCGAATACCATCATCCCGTTTTCATCCTGGGCGTCCAGGGAGGAGACCTGGGATTTTTCCCTGGACGCGTGGATGCTGATGACCTGTTCAAGCGTCCATCCCAGCTCCTGGGCCAGTTCGGGCACGGTGGGCTCCCGGTGCAGGCGCTGGGTCAGCTGTTCCAGCATCCTGTCCATCTGCATGCCCTGCTCGCGCAGCCCCCTCGGGGTGCGCACCAACTGGGCGCGGTCCCTGATGTAGTTGCGGACTGTCCCGGTGATGGTGGGGGTGACGTAGGTGGTGAAGCGCAGTCCCCGTTTCGGGTCAAATCCGTTCAGGGCGTTCACCAGCGCCATCGCGGCGACCTGGCGCAGGTCTTCCAGCTCGATCCCCCGCCCGGCAAAGCGCGCCGCGATCGCGTTGCACAGCGGCAGGGCGACGCTGACCGCTTCATCGAGCGACTCTTTTGTCCGCGCTGACGCGTAGCGCATCGCGGCGTTGTGGATGTCGTCCGCGTTCATCACTTATTCCGCTCCGATCGGCAAGGACATGCGCACGGTGTGGATGCCGCACTGGTCCCCTTCCAGCTTGACGTCCGTCACCAGGGTCCCGATGATCAGCTGCGCGACCTCGGGGTCCATCCTGTCGCATGCCTGGGCATCCGGCGCGCGCTGGGCCTCCAGCGTGATGAGGATCTTTCCGTCCTCCATCTTGCAGCTGAGGACGACCCGCTGGACGTGGCGCTCCTGATGGGTCACCAGTTCGAATGCTTCTTCCACGGCCGTGCGCAGGTCGTCGATCACGTCCATGGATAGGTTGGCCATCACGCCGACGGCGCCCAGAGAGGTCCGCACCACCAGAGACCATTCGTGGTTGGGCGGGACTGTCAGTGTCATCCTGTTCATTTTCCGTTGTTCACCACCTTGACTTGATCTTTGCTGAGGATGGTCAGCAGGTCCGCGCGCGCGTCCAGGGCGTCGCTGATCCACCAGTCCTTGGGAGCGAGCAGCGTCTGCCCCTCCTCCTTGAAATACAGGAAAACCGGGATCCTGCCCGGCAGCCTTTTCAGCATGGCTTCACAGGCATCCATCTGGTTTCGGCTTATCTGCAAGTATAACTTGACAGCCGCCGACTTGGCAAGCAGCGCGTCCTCCTGCGGGGTGGTCGGTTTGGGCTCCTCCTCCCTGGAAAGCGGCCTGACGCTTTCGACGATCAGGCTGGGGGCGCGGTCCTCCGACACAGACAGTTTACCCGAGAAAAGGAAGACGCCGTCCTCTCGGATCACGTCCGCGTGCTGCTCCCACACGCGCGGGAAGAACAGGCATTCCACCTGGCCGGTGAGGTCCTCCAGCGTGACGAAGGCCATCAGGCCGCCGCTGCGCGTCGCCTTCTGCTTGATGCCGACGACAAGGCCGCCCAGCTGGATGAACCGGCCGTCCTCACTCAGGCCCCTGTCCTCCCTTTCAGCCAGTTCATCCAGCGCCAGCGCTGACCAGGTGAGGCTGTCCAGTTCATCCGCATAGGCGTCCAGCGGATGGCCGGTGATGTAGACCCCCGTCACTTCCTTTTCCATCGCGAGGATCGCGTGCATCGGGTACTCCTTCAGATCAGGATACTTCCTGACGATGCCGTCGCGGCCGTCCTCCCTCGCGGCGTCAAACAGGGAGAGCTGGTCCTTGTGGTTGCTGCGCCGGCTGCGCTGGTCGGCGTCCAGCACGTCTTCATAGACCTGCATGCACTGGACCCGGCTGCCGCCCAGGCCGTCGAAGCACCCCGCCTTGACCAGGGCCTCGCAGGCGCGTTTGTTCACCACACCGCTGTCCACCCGGTGGCAGAAATCAAAGATATCCTTATAATCGCCGCGCTGTTCCCGTTCCCGGACAATGCTCAGGGCCGCTTTCTCGCCCAGGCTCTTGATCGCGTTGAGCCCGAAGCGGATGCCCTTTTTGCCGCTCTCCTCCTCCACATGGAACTTGACGCCGGATTGATTGATCCTGGGCGGAAGCACGCGGATCTGATGCTTGCGGCAGTACTGCACGTAGGCGGACACCTTGCTGGCGGCTCCCAGGTAGGAGTTGATCAGCGCCGCCATGAACTCCGCCGGATAATGGGCTTTGAGCCAGGCGGTCTTCACGCACAGCAGCGCGTAGGGGGCGGCGTGGGATTTGTTGAAGGCATAGCTCGCGAAGGCGGTCATTTCATCGTAGATCGTTTCGGCTTTCTCCTTTTTGATCCCTCTGGACAGGCAGCCGGGGACGCCCTCCTTCGGGGAGCCGTTGATGAAGATCTCGCGTTCGCGCTCCATGACGCTCTTTTTCTTTTTGCTCATCGCGCGGCGGATCTCATCGCTGCGGCCGTAGCTGAAGCCGGCCAGGTCCCGCACGATCTGCATCACCTGCTCCTGGTAGACCATGCAGCCGTAGGTGACGGACAGGATGGGCTCCAGCTCCGGGGTGGTGTAGGTGATGCTTTCGGGATGGTGCTTTCCCTTGATGAAGCGCGGGATGGAGGCCATGGGACCCGGACGGTAGAGCGAGATGGCGGCGATGATGTCCTCGAAGCGCTCGGGCTTCAGTTCCGAAATGAAACTGCGCATGCCGCCGCTTTCCAGCTGGAACACCCCGTCCGTGTCGCCCAGGGACAGCATCCGGTACACCTCGGGATCGTCGATGGGGATGTCCTCGTCCCTGATGTGTGCGCCTGACTCGGCCATCATCGCCAGGGTGTCCCGGATGACGGTGAGTGTGCGCAGCCCCAGGAAATCGGTCTTGAGCAGCCCCAGCTCCGCGATGTTGCCCATGGCGTACTGGGTGGTGATCACCTCGTCGTTCGTCTGCAGCGGCACGTATTCCGTCAGCGGCTTTTCGGTGATCAGCACGCCTGCTGCGTGCGTCGCCGCGTGCCGGGGCATGCCCTCCAGCAGGGAGGCAGTGTCCAGGAGCTTCCTGACCCGCTCGTTCAGCTCCCTCGCCTCACGCAGCTGGGGGTTGGTTTCCAGCGCTTTCTCCAGGGTCATGTTCAGCTCCATCGGCACCATCTTGGCCACCTGGTCCGTTTCCTGGTACGTGTAGCCAAGCACCCGGCCGACGTCGCGGATGACACCCCGCGCGGCCATGGTGCCGAAGGTGATGATCTGCGCGACACGGTCATGCCCGTATTTTCCCGCCACGTACTCGATGACCTCGCCCCTGCGCTCGTAGCACAGGTCGATGTCCAGGTCAGGCATGGACACCCGCTCGGGATTCAGGAAGCGCTCAAACAGGAGGCTGTACTTCAGCGGATCCAGCTGGGTGATGTTCAGGCTGTAGGCCACGATGGAACCGGCGCCGCTGCCCCTGCCGGGGCCGACCATGATGCCCTTCTCCCGGGCGTATCGGATGAAATCCCACACGATGAGGAAATAATCGACAAACCCCATGGAGATGATGACCCCAAGCTCATACTCCAGGCGCTCCGACGCTTCCTTGGGCAGGTCGGGATAACGCTTCCTGAGGCCTTCCCGGCACAGGCGGATGAGCAGATCCCGGTTGCTTTCCGCCGTGTCTGACAGATAGTGCGGGAGGTGGTGCCTTGAGAAATCAAAGTCCACACTGCAGCGCTTCGCGATCTGTTCCGTTTGCTCCACTGCGTCTCCAAGAGATGGGAAGAGCCTGCGCATCTCCTCTTCGCTTTTGACGTAGAGCTCCTCCGTTTCCATCCGCATCCGCTGTCCGTCCTCCAGCGTCTTGCCGGTCTGAATGCACATCAGGACCTCCTGGGCGCGCGCGTCCTCCCGCCGCAGATAGTGGCAGTCGTTGGTGACGGCCAGCGGGATGCCCGTGTCTTCAGACAGCCTGATCAATTGGGGGAGGACCATTTTCTCTTCCCGGAGGGCATGGTCCATCAGTTCGATGAAATAATTGCCCCTGCCCATGATCCGCTGCATCAGAAGCGCATGGTCCTTCGCGTCCTTATAGCGCCCTTCCAGGAGCATCTTGGGCAGTTCGCCTGAAAGGCAGGCGGAGAGGGCGATCAGCCCGCCGGCGTGCTTTTCCAGCAGGTTCAGGTCGATCCTGGGCTTGTAGTAAAACCCCCTCGTGAAACCCTCGCTGCTCAGCTTCATCAGGTTGCGGTAGCCTTCCATGCTCTCGCTCAGCAGGATCAGGTGGCTGTATTCGCGGGCGACGGTTCTTTTCTCGTCCATGTCATTGCAGACGTAGACCTCACACCCGATGACGGGGTGGATGCCGTTAGCCTTGCATGCCTTGTAAAAATCGACCGCGCCGTAGAGCACGCCGTGATCCGTCACCGCGCAGGCGTCCATGCCCAGTTCCCTGAGCCGCTCCATCAGCGGGCCGATCCGGCATGCGCCGTCCAGCAGGCTGTATTCCGTATGCAGATGCAGGTGCGCAAAAGACATGTTCATCCTCCCCGTGCGGCTCATTATAGCTGAATCAGGGGATTCGTTCAATCAAAGCCCGCTTGCGGGGAGTTCACCCTTGCTTTATACTCCGCCTGTCAGGAGGGGGCATGGAAGAAACGACCATCGCGGCGCTGGCGACGCCGCCGGGGCGCGCGGGCCTGGCGGTCATCCGCGTTTCCGGGCCTGAGGCGGAAAGGATCCTGAGGGAGATCTTTGTCCCAGCCAGTCCCATATCCGCCTTTGCCGACCGGATGATGATGTACGGGAAAGCCGCTTATAAGGCGCGCGTGCTGGACGAGTGCATGGCGGTGGTCATGCGCGCGCCGCGGAGCTACACGCGCGAGGACGTCGCGGAGATCCAGGTGCACGGCGGGGAGCAGGTCGTTTCATCCATTCTTCACGCGCTGTTCTCCCTGGGCGCCGTGCCCGCGCAGCCGGGGGAGTTCACACGGCGCGCCTTTTTAAATGGCAGGATCGACCTGAGCCAGGCGGAGGCGGTAATGCAGCTCATCGCCTCGACAGGTTCCATGGCCTCAGACGCCGCGCTCAGGCAGCTGCAGGGCGGCACGCTGCGCTTCGTCCAGGAGGCGCAGGCGGATCTGCTCAGAGTCATGGCCGGCGTGACGGCGACGATCGATTATCCGGAAGAGATCGATGAGGCTGAAGCAGTCGGCGGTCTCCTGCCGGGGATCCATGGTCTTGCCGACCGCCTGCGGAAAGCCTGCGACGAGCGCGCGGCCAGGATCCTGGAGGAAGGGCTGCACACGGTGATCTGCGGCAAGCCCAACGTGGGAAAATCCTCCCTGCTCAACGCCCTGCTGATGGAGGAGCGCGCGATCGTCACGGACATCCCCGGGACCACCAGGGACCTGGTGACCGGGGCCGTCGAACTGGACGGCATCCGGGTGCTGCTCAAGGACACCGCGGGGATCAGGGAAGACGGCGAGACCGTTGAGAGGATCGGGATCAGCCGCGCGCTGGACGCGATCCGCAGCGCGGACCTCCGGGTCATGGTCATGGATTCCGGCGGCAGGCCGGACGGCCTGGACGGGATGATCCTTGACCGGATGGAAGGGCTTGACAACCTGCTGGTTTTGAACAAGTGCGACCTGCCCCGTGACCCTGAGATCCTTCCATGGCTGAAGGGGAGGGGCATCCCTGAAGAAAGGACGATCCCGCTGTCCGCCAGGACCGGTGAAGGGATGGACGGCCTGAGGCGCGCCATCCGCGCCCATGCCGGCGGCATGGGGGAAAACACCCTCACCCTGGCGCGCCATGCCCGCCTTGCGCGGGAAGCGGCCCTGTCCCTTCAGAACGCCGCCCGGGCGATGGCGGAAGGGCTGCCGCTGGACCTGTGCGCGGTGGATCTGAACCAGGCCCTGCAGTCCCTGGGGGAGATCACCGGGAACAACGTGTCCGAAGCCTTGCTGGACGAGGTGTTCTCAGCCTTCTGCGTCGGGAAGTAATGCATTGATATGTGCAAAGCCCCGGATGCGATCCGGGGCCTTGTTCTGTGCGAATAGTCTGGGTTTATTCCGCGTCGACTTTCGCCATGTGGCGGATGAGGTCGACCACCTTGCAGGAATAGCCCCACTCATTGTCATACCAGGCGACCAGCTTGACGAAGGTCTCGTTGAGCATGATGCCGGCATCCGCGTCGAAAATGGAGGTGCGGGGATCATGGATGAAGTCGCTGGACACGACCGCGTCCTCCGTGTAGCCGATGATGCCTTTCCAGTGCTTGCTTTCGGAGGCGGCTTTCATCGTGGCCTTGATGTCCTCATAGGTGGTCGGTGTGTTCAGCGTGCAGGTCATATCGACCACGGACACGTCGATGGTGGGAACGCGGAAGGACATGCCGGTCAGCTTGCCCTTCAGTTCGGGGATCACGACGCCCACGGCCTTGGCTGCGCCGGTCGCGGAGGGGATGATGTTCGCGCTGGCCGCGCGGCCGCCCCGCCAGTCCTTCTTGGAAGGCCCGTCGACGGTCTTCTGGGTCGCGGTGGTCGAGTGAACGGTGGTCATCAGGCCTTCCTTGATGCCGTACTTGTCATGGATGACCTTGGCCAGGGGGGCCAGGCAGTTGGTGGTGCAGGACGCATTGG
>CAZVSG010000058.1:12663-13652 GCA_964629345.1 uncultured Christensenella sp.
TGACGCCCATGACGAACATGGGGGTCTCCTTGTCCTTGGCGGGCGCGGTGATGACGACCTTTTTGGCGCCGCCGACGAAGTGCGCGCTGGCCTTGGGGGTGTCCGTGAACACGCCGGTGGCGTCGGCGATGTACTCGGCGCCGGACTCGCTCCACGGGATCTCTTCCGGCTTCATGCAGGCATAGACCTTGATCTCCTTGCCGTTGACGTGCAGGACGTTCTTTTCCTTGTCCGCGGCGACCTCACCGTCAAAGCGGCCGTGGACCGTGTCATACTTGATCATGTAGGCCATGTATTCCACATCGATGAAAGGATCGTTGACTGCTACGACCTGCACTTCCTTGGGATACTGCAGCGCTGCGCTGAAAACCAGCCCGCCGATGCGCCCAAATCCGTTGATACCGATCTTGATCATGGGTTGTCCTCCTCAGTATTTCTACCCGCAGACGCCCTCCCGCAGGTTTCATCATTTGGATATCTCACGGATACCCACGCGATAATATCACAAGCCCCCGTCAGTAGGCAAGGCTGGGATGAGAGTTGGTGGGCGGATTTTGTCCCTGGCGGGACGAAATATGGGCATAATGCGTAAAAGCGCATGGAAGACATGGAAAAAGCCCGCTCGACGCGGGCTTTTCATCAAAGAATCAATACTTCCGCTTGCGCGCGGCTTCCGCCTTCTTCTTGCGCTTGACGCTGGGCTTCTCATAATGCTCGCGCTTGCGGACTTCGGCGATCACGCCGGAGCGGGCGCACTGACGCTTAAAGCGCTTCAGAGCGCTTTCCAGCGTTTCATTTTCCTTGACCCGTACTTCAGACACCTGTTTCCCCCCCTTCGCACATCTCGCCTGGCTGACGCCGTTTGCACGGCGGATGGCGACCGATGGCTCATTATAACTGCCCTTTCACCCGCCGTCAACCGCGAATTCTCCCCGATAGTGTCAAGATGTTGTAGGTGGTCAAGCGACAGAATGAGCCAGAAGGCCGTG
>CAZVSG010000059.1:0-8745 GCA_964629345.1 uncultured Christensenella sp.
GAATACTCATCATCCTCCCCGAAGCCCAGAGAGCGTGCTGTCTCCCGGATGTCCGCGACGCCGGTGACGATATGACCCAGCAGCAGGCCCGGCTTTGAATACTCCGTCACGCTGCCCAGCTTGCTGGCGATCATCTCTTCAAGCTTGCCCAGATCATGCACGATGACCCCGGCCAGAAGCAGATCCTGGTCCAGATAGGGGTAGCAGGCGCAGATGGCTTTCGCGGCGCCCAGCATATCCGTCAGGTGATGCAGAAGCCCGCTTCGCTCTGCGTGGTGCATGCTCTGCGCGGCCGGGTAATACTGGATCTTCTCCTCAGCCCTCCGGATGAGTTCACCCGTGATCGCCTTCAGGACAGGGTTCTGCATCCCGGAGAGGATTTCCATGATCTCTCCGAACATCTCTTCAGACGGACGGGGCGCGGCGGGAACGAGCTGGGAAAGGTCGACCGCGTCGCCTTCCTCGGTGCCCCGCATGCGTTCGACCTTCATCTGCAGGCGGTTGTTATACTCCGTGACCAGGGCGCGGATCTTCAGCACTGTTCCTGGCGGGGGAGGGGTCTCGTCGCTGTTCCAGACCTTGGCGTTGATGTCCTGCGATGCGTCGGCAAAGGTGATGTCCAAATAAGGATCGCCGTTTTTATTGAACCGCTTCTCAGCGGACTTGACGATCAGAAATCCTTCAAACCGCTGGTCCTTGACAAGCTGGCAGACTTTAGTCTGATTCATGGTACGCTCCTGTGGGTTCATATCGGTTCTCAAACAGGGTGAACTCCTCCTTCCACGTGAGGGGAACGGTTGCCAGCGGGCCGTTGCGCTGCTTTGCGATGATGACCTCCGCCTCGCTGGGATCGTTGTTCTCCTTCTCATAATAATAGGGCCGGTGGAGGAACATGACCACGTCCGCGTCCTGTTCGATGGAACCGGAGTCGCGCAGGTCGCTGAGCACGGGCCTGATGCTGCCCCCCCTGCGCATGACGTTGGCGCGGGACAGCTGGGCGCAGGCCAGGAGGGGGACCTTCAGTTCCAGCGCGATGCCCTTCAGTTTTCTGGAGATCTCGCTGACCTCAAGCTGGCGGTTCTCCGTCCTGCCGTCCGCGCTCATCAGCTGCATATAGTCGACCACGATCAGATCCAGCCCGCGCTCCGTCATCAGCCTGCGGCAGCGGCTTCTCAGCTGGGTCGGGGTGAGGGAGGAGCTGTCATCCAGGTAGACTTTGGTCTCCGACAGCGGGCCGAGGGCCGCAGACAGGCGCTCCCAGTCCTTGGGGGTCAGGACGCCTGAGCGGATGGACTGCATATTGATCCGGGCATCGCCGCACAGGATGCGCAGGGCGATCTGCTCCTTGGGCATTTCAAGGCTGAAGATCGCGACGGACTTGCCGTACTTTGCGGCATAGGCGGCGATGTTCATGGCAAAGCTGGTCTTGCCCATGCTGGGGCGCGCACCGACCAGGACCAGTTCGCCCGCGTGAAGGCCGGTCAGCAGTTTGTCCAGCAGGATAAAGCCTGTCGGTACACCGGCGATCTTGCCTTTGTTGCGGACCAGTTCTTCGATCTGCGCAAGCGTCCTCTTCATGACCTCACGGATGGGGGTCAGCTGCTGGGTACCCGTGCGCTTCATGACGATGTCAAAGATTTCCTTCTCCGCGAACAGAAGCGTCTCATCCAGGCCAAGCTGCTCCTCGAAGCAGACACGGCTGATGTTGTTGGAAGCGGCGATGAGCTTTCGAAGCGTCGACTTTTCCAGCACGATCTCGATATAGTGGCGCAGATAGGCCGTGGTGGGAACGGAACGGATGAGTTGGATAAGGTAGTCCGTGCCGCCGATGCCGTCCAGCGCGCCTGTTCTTGACAGTTCCGTGTCCATCGTGACCAGGTCAACGCTCCTGGCCTGGGTAAACAGCTGCGACATCGCGCGATGGATCACGGCGTGCTGCGGGTGATAATAATCCTCCGGCTGCAGGGTCTCCATCACCAGCATCAGGGATGCGGGATCCTGAAGGCCCGCGCCCAACACGGCGCGCTCCGCCTCCATGCTCTGGGGCAGCACGCGGACCGGATCACCAGCGCTGTATGACGTCATCGCTTGCTCCTGTTCCTGTCTCTATCAGCCTTCCCTCAATGGATGGCCTGAACCCTTACCGTCATCTGGATCTTGACGCCGGCGTAAAGGGACACGGTGACCTCGCTGTCGCCGACCGTGCGGATCGGCTCCGCCAACTCGATCCTGCGCTTGTCCAGAACGATCCCATGCTGGGCGTTCAGGGCATCCGCGATCTCCTGCCCGGTCACGCTGCCGTACAGCCGGCCTTTTTCACCGCATTTGGCCTGAAGAAGGATCACCTTGTCCTTCAGGCTTGCGGCGAGGGCTTCCGCTTCCTGCCGGCGGGCCATTTCCCTGGCGCGCTCCTGTTCATCGCGGCGCTCCACCTCGCGCACAGCCGCCGGGGTCGCCTCCATCGCCCATTTCTTTGGGAAGAGAAAGTTGCGCGCGTAGCCGTCGGATACGTTGATGATCTGGTTTCTCTTTCCGGTGCCCTGAATGTCTTGCAGCAGGATGACTTTCATACGCTTCTCCTTTTCAGGTTTGGTCAGGTTGCGGGGAATTGGCCCTGAGCTTTCTCGGATCAGCCGCCTGGTCATAGATGCCCATCACCATGGCGACGGGAGGAAGGATGGCAAACAGCAGAAGGTGCAGCACCACGCGGAGCCAGGGCTTCATGCCGCGCGCTTTGAGGCGGTAATCGATCAGGGAGATCCCCTGGACGGCATAGATGGAGAAGAAGACGTTGTACATCATCTGCCCCGCGACGACCAGTACGAGATTGCTGGACAGCAGGGTGATCACGTAGCCCGCGGCCAGGACCAGCAGCCGTTTCCCATACTGCTTCGGGATGTGCCAGAGGGAGAAGGGCGTCGTGAGCAATTCCGGACAGGTCTTCCGTTTTTGCCCCAGATGGACCGCAAAACCGAGGCCAAGGGTCGCCAGGCTGATGCTGTAGGTGGTCAGCATCCCCGGCATCAGGGACGCGGCAAGCGAGCTAATGCGGGCCCTGATCCCCTTGTAAAACTCCTGTACGACCTCTGGCAGAAAGGACCATTCTGTCCCAGCGCCTTGGATCACCTGGGCTCCCGATTCCTGCCCGCTGGAGATCAGGCCGCTTCTCCAAAGGGCATACAGCAGGCTGTCCCGCTCCGGCATCCGGTCTAGCCCGTCGATCGCCGCCTGGGCAAGCGCGCCGTACAGGTTGCCGCCTGTCTTTTGCTGAAAGATCACGAACAGCGCGACGGAACTGAGGATAAATGCCGCAAGGACGATCCTGGCCGTTTTGATCAAGGGCAGGCGCATCTCAAGGCAGACCAGAAAAGCCAGCAGCACCGGCAGCAGATAGGCCAGCAGCCACAGGCCCGCCGTGCCGTACACCCTGACCGCCGCGGCCATGATCAGCATGACGGACAGCAGGGAGGGCAGGATGCCGCCGAGGGACGCGGTGAGCAGCAGCAGAAAGGGAAACAGGATCATGCCAAAACCAAGGTACGTCAACGCCGGCAAAGCGCCGGCCTGCAGCAGCCAGACGGCGGCGCCGGCAAGCGCGAGCATAATGAGGGACCGCTTCGGGTCGACCAGATACCTCAAATCCCGCATCCCTGCCTCATTTCCATTTGTCCGTGAAGTGTTTGCCCTGACGGTATTCTACCGACCCTGCCTGAAGGTGTCAACAACGGCGGCCCCTGTCTACAGGATGAGGTCCGTCACAACGTCATCCATCACCGCCAGCAGATACGGTTTGCCGCGGTCGGTGAGTTTCTGCTGGGCGATCTCCTCGCTGCCGAGGGTCACAAGCTGGCCCAGGGACGTCCGCACCGTGAAGGAACGCGGCAGGCTGATCACGGCGCTGGCGGCGATACAGCTTCCATTGCCGGCGTTTTTATTGAAATAGAAGGAACGGACGCCTTTCCCAGCCCGGCGCTGCAGGTCGATCATACTGGTCGGAACGCGCTTCATATAGCCCCGCTCGCTGATGAGCAGCAGGGATTCGCCGTTCTGGATGCCCCCGGAAGAAAGCAGCGCGTCAAACGGGTTCAGCTTGATCCCGCGCACGCCCCGCGTGACCCTTCCGGTGCAGGGGACCTCGCTTTCCTGGAAGCGGATGAGCAGACCCTCCTTGCTCAGGCAATAGAGGTCGTCCTGGGGGCGCGGGGAGAAGACGCTGACCAGTTCATCGCCTTTGGACAGCAGAATGGCCGTAACCTTCCCGCGGCGGACGGCATATTCCAAAAGCGCAGTCCGCTTGACCATGCCCTGCCTTGTGAAGAAGAACAGGTCCGGAAGGCTTTCCAGCCCGTCAGAGGGCAGGTCGATCACGGATACGCAGGTTTCGCCGTCCTCAAGGCCGCTGAGGATCCCCGCCAGCACTGTGCCCCGGTCTTTGGGCCTGATCAGCTCGTCAAGCCCGTTGACCGGGACCTGATAGCAGTTCCCGATCTGCGTAAAGAAGAGCAGCGTGTGATCTGTCATGGTATTGAACGTGACCAGGGGCATGTCCGTGGGGCTGGACGGCAGTTCCATCCGATCAAACACGCGCTTGTGCATGCGCTTCAGCTGACCGCCGCGGGTCATGAGCACCATGGTCTCCTCAGGCACGGGCGCTTCGCTTTGCAGCACTTTGGCCGCCTCTTCCTCGTCAGGCTCCGCGATCTGTGTGCGGCGCGGGTCTCCGAATTTTTCCGCGACTTCCTTAATTTCATTCCTGATGACTTTCATCAGCTTTGCTTCGCTGCCCAGGATGGCCTCCAGCTGCCCGATCAGTTTAACGACGCTGTCATACTCGTTCCGGAGCGCCAGGATCTCAAGGCCTGTCAGGCGCTGGAGCCGCAGGTCCAGGATCGCCTGCGCCTGGGCGTCGCTGAAGGAAAAGCGTGCGATGAGCCTCTCCTTCGCTTCCTTCCCGTTCCCTGAAGAACGGATGAGCGCGATGACCTCGTCCAGGTGGTCGACCGCGGTGATCAGGCCTTCCAGGATGTGCAGCTTCGCCTTCGCCTGATCCAGGTCATAACGGGTGCGGCGGGTGACGACTTCCTTCTGGTGCGCGATGTAGTGTCTGAGCGCTTCGATGAGGCCCATCTGCACGGGTTTTCCGCCCGCGATAGCAACCAGGTTCACGCCGAAGGTCACCTGCAGGTCGCTGTAGCGATACAGGTACGCCAGCACTGTGAGCGGATCCGCTTCCTTTTTCAGCTCGATCACCGCGCGAAGGCCGGTCCTGTCCGATTCGTCCCGGATGTCCTGGATGCATCCCAGGGCGGCCTTGCGCTCCTCAGACAGCTTCAGGATCTTCTCCAGCATCTGTGCCTTGTTGACCTGGTAGGGGATCTCCGTGATGCACAGGAGGTGCCGTCCGACCCTGCCCTCCTCGACGGTCACTTTTGCCCGCAGGATCAGTTTTCCCCGCCCTGTCCGGTAGGCGGTTTCGATCTCGCCGTTATCGATGAGGATGCCTCCGGTCGGAAAATCCGGGGCGGGCATGATCCGCATCAGTTCGCCAAGATCTGTATCCGGATCATCGATCAGCCGGATAACGGCACTGCAAGCCTCGGCCAGGTTATGCGGCGGGATGTTGGTGGCAAGGCCCACCGCAATGCCGGAAGCGCCGTTGACCAAAAGATTCGGGTACCGGGCAGGCAGCAGGTCCGGTTCCTTGAGCGTGTCGTCAAAGTTCAGCCGGAAGGGAACGGTGTCCTTTTGGATATCCCGGAGCATTTCCAGCGCCAGCGGGGACATGCGCGCCTCGGTGTAGCGCATCGCGGCCGCGGTGTCCCCGTAGATGGAGCCGAAATTGCCGTGTCCGTCCACCAGCATGGCGCGCATGGAAAAGGGCTGGGCCAGGCGGACCAGCGCGTCATATACGGAGGTATCCCCGTGCGGATGGTACTTGCCCAGGCAGTCGCCGACAATGCGGGCGCATTTGCGGTGCGGTTTGTCGGGGGAGAGGGACAGCTCCATCATGGTATACAGGATGCGGCGCTGAACGGGTTTCAGCCCGTCCTCCACCCGGGGGATGGCGCGTTCGAGGATGACGTGCTCCGCGTAGGGCATCATGCTCCTGTCCAGCACTTCTTCAAGGGAAGCCTGGATGACCTGGTCCAAACGCTCCTGAAAATCCTTTTTGCGCATACTGCTCCTCAGCGCTGCCTGGACATGAACAGATCCGGCTTGTTGAAGTTGGCGTGCTCGCTGATGTAGTCCCGGCGGGGCTCCACCTTTTCGCCCATCAGGACGGTGATCAGCCGGTCAGACTCGGCGACGTCCTCGATGGTCACCTGCATCAGCCTGCGGTTGGCCGGATCCATGGTCGTCTGCCATAGCTGCTCCGGGTTCATCTCGCCCAATCCCTTATACCGCTGAAGGGTGTAGTTCTTCCCTTTTGGAAGCAGCTGGCTGAGTTCCCTGTCGTCATAGGCGTAGATGTCCCTGCCGCCGGTTTTGATGAGGTACAGCGGCGGCATGCCGATGAACACGTGGCCTTCCGAAATGAGTTCCCTCATGTAGCGGTAGAAGAAGGTCAGGAGAATCGCCCGGATGTGCGCGCCGTCCTGGTCGGCGTCCGAGAGGATGATCACCTTGTTGTACTTGAGGGAGGACAGGTTGAAATCCTGATCGATGCTCGTGCCCAGCGCCGTGATGATGGAGCGGAACTCCTCGTTTGCCAGGACCTGGTCGATGCGCTTTTTCTCCGCGTTCAGCGGTTTGCCGCGAAGCGGGAGGATGGCCTGAAAACGCCTGTCCCGCCCCTGTTTCGCGCTTCCGCCGGCGCTGTCGCCTTCCACGATGAACAGCTCGTTTTCCAAAGGATCCCGCCCGGTGCAGCAGGACAGCTTGCCCACCAGCGGCGCGGCCTCCCGCCCGCTCTTTGCCCCCGCCACGTCGCGGGCCTTGCGCGCAGCCTCGCGCACCCGGGCGGACTTCAATGATTTTTCAATGATCTTCTGCGCGACCGCCGCGTTCCTCAGATCCTCCAGGTACTCGCTGATCTTCTGCAGCGTGATCGCCTCAACGATCGGTCTGACCTCCGTATTCCCGAGGCGGCCCTTGGTCTGGCCCTCAAACTGCGGGTTCATGACCTTTACCGTCAGCACGGCGGTCATGCCCTCCCTGTAGTCCTCGCCCGAGAGGTTGTTGTCCTTTTCCTTGAGCGCGTTGATCTTTCTGGCATAATCGTTGAACGCTTTGGTGAGGGCTGCCCTGAAACCCACCTCGTGCGTGCCGCCTTCCCCGGTGGGGATGTTGTTGACGTAGGAAAAGAGGGATTCCGTATAGGAGTCGGTGAACTGGATCGCGGCGGACATCATCAGCCCGTCCCTGGTTCCTTCCAGCATGACGATGCCGTCGTGAAGGGCCGTCTTCTCCGCGTTGAGGAAGCCGACGTAATCCGCGATCCCGCCGTCGTACTGAAACACGCGGGGCTGGTTGTGCGGCGCTTCGGCGCGCTCATCCGTGAAGGTGATCTTCAGTCCCTTATTCAGATAGGCCAGCTCCCTGAGCCTCCTCATCACAAGCTCGCCGTTGAAGCTTGTATCCTCAAAGATGTCGTCATCCGGCAGGAAGCAGACCAGAGTCCCGCGCTTGCGCGTATTGCCGACGCGCTCAAGCCCGGTCACCGGGTGACCCGGCAGCACCTTTCCCGTCGTTTTATCCCTGACGGTCTCAAAGCGCATCCGCCAGTGGGTCCAGTCACGGAAACTTTCCACCACCATCCATTTGCTCAGCGCGTTGACCACCGACGCACCGACGCCGTGCAGGCCGCCGGAATAGCTGTAGTTCTGGTGATCGAACTTGCCCCCGGCGTGGAGCTTGGTATAGATCACCTCGATCCCGGAGATCTTCAGCACCGGATGAGGGTCAGCCGGCACGCCGCGGCCGTTGTCCCAAACGCTGGCGGAGCCGTCCCTGTGCAGGGTGACGGACACTTCCGTGGCGAAATCGTTGGACGCCTCGTCAATGGCGTTGTCGACGATCTCCCACAGCAGGTGATGCAGCCCGCGCTGGCCGGTCGAACCGATGTACATACCGGGGCGCAGCCTGACCGCGCTGAGTTCGTCAAGGACCCGAATGTTTTCTGAGGTGTAATTCTGTGCCATCAGGCGCTCCTTGCAGATTTTCGGCCGGCTGAAACAGGCCGGCCGCAGCGGATGATCCGAAAAAAGTATACCATACGGGCCCGGCATGGGCAAGAAAGCGAATATCGGTTTACATTTCGTCCTATATATGATAAAGTTATCGATGCGGCTGAACCGCCGGCTCGGGTCTGCGATACTCCAGCGCGATGCTGAGCCTGCGGGGGTCAACGCGGCTGCCGCCCGCAATAGGAGGAGGAAACTATGGACAAGGTCAAGAAAACCCAGATCATGAACACGTTCGCCCGGCACGAGGGCGACACGGGGTCCCCGGAGGTCCAGATCGCGCTGCTGACTGAACGCATCAACCACCTGAACGAACATCTGAAGATCAACAAGAAAGACCATCACAGCCGCAGAGGACTGCTGCTGATGGTCGGACAGCGCAGGGGCCTGCTGGATTATCTGATGCGGACCAACATCGAGCGATACCGCTCGCTGATCGCCGAACTGGATCTGCGTAAATAGGGAATTCAAGCGGCCGGAACGCGAGAAACGCAGTTTCGGCCTTTTTGATGGAAAGCGCGGCGGGGAAAGCCGGAGGAAGGCTTTCCTTTTGTTTTTCAAC
>CAZVSG010000059.1:8755-13497 GCA_964629345.1 uncultured Christensenella sp.
GGAGAAGGAGAGAAAAGAAAGAATGGACCACAAGATCTACTCAATGGAATTCGCGGGAAGGCAGCTGAGCTTTGAGTTTGGCAGGTATGCCGAACAGGCTGCAGGATCCGCCCTGGTTCGCTACGGTGACACCGCGGTGATCGTCAGCGCCACCGTATCCGATCAGCCCCGCGAAGGCGTTGATTTCTTCCCGCTGAGCGTCGACTATGAGGAAAAACTGTACTCTGTCGGGAAGATCCCCGGCGGCTTTATCAAGCGGGAGGGCAGGCCGACGGAGAAGGCCATCCTGACCTGCAGGCTGATCGACCGGCCCCTGCGCCCGCTGTTCAACAAAGGCATGCGCAACGACGTGCAGGTGGTCGCCACCTCGCTGTCCGTGGACGTCAACAACCCGCCGGAGATCCCCGCGATGCTGGGCTCCTCCCTGGTGCTGGCGGTGAGCGAGATCCCCTGGGCCGGCCCGACAGGCTCGGTGATGGTTGGCCGCGTGAACCGGCAGCTGATCCTCAACCCCAATGAACAGCAGCGCGCGCAGAGCGACCTGCACCTGGTCGTGTCCGGCACCAAGGATGCCGTCATGATGGTGGAAGCCGGCGCGAACGAGCTGTCGGAGGAAGCGATGCTGGACGCGATCATGTTCGCGCATGAGGCGATCAAGGAGCTGGTCGTCTTCCAGGAAGGGATCATCAGGGAGATCGGCAAGCCAAAGAAGGAGTTCCCGCTTGTTACCACCGGTGAAGACATCAGCCGGGCAGTGCGCGGATACGCGCTGGAAAAGGTGAAGTGGGTCTTCTCGACCTATGACCGTCAGGAGCGTCAGGCGCGCGAAGAGCAGGTGAAGGCGGAGGTCAAGGCGTATTTTGAGGAGATCTTCCCCGGCAGATCCAGCGAAGTCGGAGACACGCTGTATGATCTGAACAAGGAAGTGATGCGGCGGAAGATCCTTGACGAAGGCATCCGGCCCGACGGGCGCAAGGAAACGGAAGTCCGCAGGATCTGGTGCGAGGTCGGCATCCTTCCAAGGGCGCATGGGAGCGCCGTGTTCACACGCGGGCAGACCCAGGCGCTGACCGTCACGACCCTGGGCTCGCTCCGCGACGCGCAGATGCTCGACGGCCTGTCCAATGAGGATTCCAAGCGCTATATCCACCACTACAACATGCCGCCCTATGCCACCGGTGAAGCCGGCCGCATGCGTTCTCCCGGCAGGCGGGAAATCGGCCACGGAGCGCTGGCAGAGCGCGCGCTGGAGCCTGTCATCCCCTCTGAGGATGAGTTTCCCTACGCCCTCAGGCTGGTCAGCGAGATCCTGTCCAGCAACGGTTCCTCCTCCATGGCCTCTGTCTGCGGCAGCACCCTGTCGCTGATGGACGCGGGCGTCATGATCAAGGCGCCGGTCGCCGGCGTCGCCATGGGGCTGATCAAGGACGACGGTTCCTCCAAGGTGTCCGTGCTGACGGACATCCAGGGGCTTGAGGATTTCCTGGGCGATATGGACTTCAAGGTCGCAGGCACCATGAACGGCATCACAGCCATTCAGATGGACATCAAGATCAAGGGCATCGACAAGGCCATCCTCAAGCGCGCGCTTGAGCAGGCGCTGGAAGGAAGGCTCCACATCCTGAAGATCATGCTGGAAACACTGGGCGAACCCAGGAAGCAGCTGAGCAGGTATGCGCCCAAGATCATCACCTTCTACATCAATCCGGACAAGATCCGCGAGGTCATCGGCCCGGGCGGCAAGATGATCAACAAGATCATCGCCGATACCGGCGTCAAGATCGACATCGAAGACGACGGGCGCGTTGCCATCGCCACCCCCGATGAGGAAGCGGCGTCAAAAGCCAGGCGTATCATTGAAGGCATCGCAAAGGACGTCGAGGTCGGCGAAGTTTATGAGGGCAAGGTCGTCAGGATCCTGAGCACCATGGGCGCGTTCATCGAGCTGCTTCCGGGCAAGGACGGCCTGCTGCACATTTCAAAGCTGGCCAACGAGCGGGTGGAGAAAGTGGAGGACGTGCTCAGCATCGGCGACATGGTCGAGGTCAAGGTGACGGAGATCGATGCCCAGGGACGGGTGAACCTCATCCGGAACGACATGGAATACAAAGCCCGCACCTTCAGCCGGCCGGGACCGGATGACGGCGCCAGCCGCCCGCCGCGGCGCGACGGACGCCCGCCCAGGAGAGTCTGAGGCTTCCTCAGCGCCCGGAAAGCCGGTTTCCTCCCGGGTTCCATATGAACGACACACTGACGCGGCTTGTCCTCCTGTTGCCGGACAAGCCGCATTTTGCACAGAAGGAGCGAAATGATCCAGACTCATACGCTGCCAAACGGTCTGAGGATCGTGATGGAGCGTCTCCCATACCTGCGTTCAGCCTCATCAGGTATTTTCGTCAAGGCCGGCTCCATCCTGGAAGGTCCGGAGGAGACCGGGCTGTCCCACTTCATCGAGCACATGGCCTTCAAGGGGACAAAGAACCGCAGCGTAAGGCAGCTTGCGGAAGAGATCGACATGATCGGCGGGAACGTCAACGCCGCGACCAGCAAAGTCTGCACCAGCTACTATGCGCGGACCACGGACCGGGACCTTCCGCAGGCCCTGAACCTGCTCGCAGATCTGGTGGTCCATCCAAACCCGGGCGAAGACGAGTTCAGCAAGGAGCAGGGGGTCATCCGGGAAGAGATCGCCATGGAAGCGGACTCTCCCGAGGACCTTGTGTTCAACCTGATCCATCAGGGCCTGTACGAGGGGCAGAGCCTGTCCCGGACCATTCTCGGGACCCAGGAAGCCATCCTCGGCTATGCCCTGGCTTCGCTTGAAACGTTCAGGAGCAGATTTTATCAGCCCGCCAACGCCGTCCTGGCCGTGACCGGGAACTTTGATCCAAAAACACTGATCCGGCAGGCTGAAAAGGAGTTTGGGCCCTGGCAGGGGCAGACCAGGACAGAATTCCCCGCAAACACGCCGCGGCAGGGGGGAGACCCGCTGACGCTGGAGAAGGACATCGAGCAGACACACCTGTGCGTGGCTTTCAAGGGCCTGCCCAGCCTGCACAGGGACCGGCACGCGCTGATCGCGCTGTCCACCGCCTTTGGCGGCGGGGTGTCCTCCAGGCTGTTCCAGACGGTGCGTGAAGAGAAGGGACTGGTATACAACATCTACTGCGCGCCGTCTTTTTACCCGGACTGCGGGGACTTTACGATCTACGCGGCCTGCTCGTCCAGAAACCTTCACCAGGTCCTTGGGATCATCCGTCAGGAGACCGCGCGGATCGTGGCGGATGGACTTGATGAGAAGGAGTTCCTGCAGACCATCGCGCAGCTGAAGACCGGTTTTGTGCTGAGCATGGAAAGCGCTTACCAGCGCATGGCCAGCCTGGGCATCAATCTGCTGCTGCATGACAGGGTCATTCCGCCGCGGGAAACGCTGGCGCAGATGAAGCGCGTCAAACGGAAGGACGTGAACCGCGTGGCGGGGGAACTGCTTATGCAGGAGCCCAAAATCGCCGTCGTCGGCAAACGGGCCGCGAAGAACCTCAAAGGAAAGGAAAGGACCCCCGATGGACAGGCTTGAGGAGATGCTCGCGATCCAGAAAGCGCTCAACGACCGGATCAGGGGAAAACGCGGCCTGTCCGGCATCGACAGGACAGTGTGGATACAGCGGTATACCCTTGCGATGCTCAGCGAAATGGCCGAACTGCTGGACGAGGTCAACTTCAAGTGGTGGAAGAACCCGAAGCCGGTCAACGAATCCGCGCTGAAAGAAGAGCTGGTCGATATCCTGCATTTCTTCCTGAGCATGTGCATCGCCGCGGGCATGGACGCAGAGGAGATCTACCGCATCTATCTGGACAAAAACCGCGAGAACATCGCGCGTCAGGAGGGAATGAGCCGGAAGCCCGGCTATTCTGTTGAAACCGGTGAACTCGGCAGTCAGTTGACAGATTCGTGACAGTTTTATTGCGTACTGTTTCAAACTTGCAACAGTAGCGTCTCTGCTGTACTATATCCTCAAGGAGGCAAAGCCGATGCACAGACGCTTTCATTTATGCATGCTCCTCCTGCTGGCTGCGCTGATGTGCCCGGGAAGCCAGTCAGTCAGGGCGGAGGCGGAAATCGGATATATCCGTGAGGAAGCCGGCGAGTCCTACGTGCTGCTGCCTGTTCTGTCCAGGTTGGACAACACCTTTGTGCAGGACAGCGTCAACAGCCAGATCCGCAAGGCGATGGAACCGCATCTGAACACCCTGCTGCTGCTTTCGTCCGGCGTGCCCGGCAGCCTGAAGGCAGAAAGCAGCGCTGAGATCTTCCGATCAACTGACGGCCATCATCTGATGAGCGTCCTTTTTGACGTGAGGGGGCGGCAGCCTTCAGGCCGTAGCGGACAAAGCCATGTCCCCCTGATGTTTGACCTCGCGGACGGCCGGCGTATCAGCCATGAGGTCCTGTTTGACGGGGAATTCGAAGCGCTTGCCTTTATTGAGGAACTGACCCTGGACGAACTGGGCGGGGAACTTTCCAACTATTTGAGCGTGGAGGATCTGCTGCCAATTCCTCTGGACAGGGTCCTGGTGCGAGGCACCGGCCTGAGTTTCTATTATCCTGACGGCAGCCTGACCTGGCTGTCCGGGAACAGCGCGTCGCTTCACTATCTCTATCATGAACTGGACAGCGTGCTCGACCTGAAGGAAGGTTCAGTGCTGTCCGGCATCGGGATCCCGCAGCTGCTTGACATTGA
>CAZVSG010000060.1:0-13449 GCA_964629345.1 uncultured Christensenella sp.
GTGCCAGTAAGAAGGGAGAGAAGGTCATGGAAGAGATAAAGATCGCCCAGGAATACCAGCGGGGCGAGATCAAGAGCCAGAACCTTGAGGAAGCCGTGTTTGACAGGATCTACGGCAGGGACGCAAGCAAACTGAGGGACGCGTGCGACCTGGCGGCGCGGATCCGCTGTGACGCGATCCAGCAGGAGACCGGCGTGGAGATGCCGATGATCCGGAGCACGCGCATCGACAACTGCTCCCTGGCGGCGGGCGGCACGCGCCTCCTGGCCGGCATCGAGGGGAAGATCGGCGGGGCAGTCATCCCGATGGGGATCGTCGGGCCTGTTCGCATCAAGGGACAATACGTCGATGAAAGCGTCTATATCCCCCTGGCGACCAATGAGGCGGCCCTGGTAGCGGGCATGCAGCGCGGCACGAAGGCGATCAACCTTGCCGGCGGCCTGCGCACCCTGGTGCACTTTGACGGAATGACCAGAGCGCCGCTGATCGAGGCCCCTGACATCGCGGAAGCAAGGCAGCTGATCGACAGGCTTGCCACGGACACAGCGCTGTTTGAGACGCTGCGCGGCTATTCCCGGGATCCCTTCGTCCGTCTGGACGCGATCGATCCCTATCAGCTGGGGACAAAAGTGTTCCTGCGCCTTACTTTCAAGACGGGCGACGCGATGGGGATGAACGGGGTGACCAAGGCTTCGGCCGACATCACGCGCGCCCTGCTGGGCATGCTCCCCGGCTGGAGGCTCATCACCATCAGCTCCAACCTGTGCACCGACAAGAGGGCCGCCCACATCAACGTCCTGAACGGCCGGGGCAAGTCGGTTCAGACGGAGGTCTTCCTCTCTGACGAGGTGCTAAAGTCAGTGTTCAAACAGGGGGTGTGCGGGCGGAGCGTCGAGAAGACCGTCTTCCACAAATGTTACCTGGGCTCAGGCTTCAGCGGCACCATCGGCGGCTTCAACGTCAACGCGGCCAATGCCATCGCCGCCTTCTACGCGGCGACCGGCCAGGACCTGGCCCACGTTGTCTCTTCCTCCAACATCTTCGTACAGGCGGACGCGACGGACAACGGCGTACACTTCATGGTCAGCCTGCCCTGCCTGGAGCTGGCGACCATCGGCGGGGGAACGATGTTCGGAACAGCTCGCGAAGCCCTGCGCCTGATCGGCTGCGACGGCTTCGGCACCAGCGTGGACGACAACAAAAATGTCCTGCGGCTTGCGGAGATCGCAGCGACGGCAGTGACGGCACTGGACCTGAATACAGCCTGCGCGCAGGCGGCGGGCTATGAAATGGCTGACTCACATGTGAAGCTCGCGCGCGGCGAGGTCGACAAGTAAGATCAGCGCTGCGGTCAGGCGGAAGTGCTGCTTGAAATATGGATTGCTTCATTATATATGCATGCGATCCATGTTGAATGAAGCGCTTCCGCCCAACAGCGGATCGGGAAATGAACGCCTAACGCCGACAAGAAACTAAGTCTCTGCTATGATGCCGGTGCAGGACAGGTTCCGATTCGGGTGTCATACCCGGTGCGGGACCTTCTCCAAGGACAGGGGCAATTGATGGTCAGAGTCGCCAGGACGAATGATGATGAGGGAAACAAACACTTCATTCATGTCGTGTTATACTGAAAGATGAAACCGATCACGGACGGTACGGAAGAAACGTATTCGCGTCCGGCATGAGGGAGGAAATGCCTTGACAAATATCAAAAGAGCGTACGCGCTGCTGAAGGACTGGAAGAAGGACAGGTATATTTTCGGCCTGGATGTGATGTCCCGGCTCGGCGAATTGGCAGCCCCTTTCGGGCGCAGGGCGCTGATCGTTTCCAACACGACCTACCTGAAGGGGACGGCGGACGCCGTCGAGGATTCCCTGAAGAAAGCGGGCATCGTCCTCTTGACGGACGCGCCTGTGCCGGACGCGAAACCGAACGCGCCGCGGGAGGACGTATACAGGATCACTTCCTATATATTGCACCACCGGCCCGACTTCCTGGTGGCGGTGGGCGGCGGCTCGACGATCGACGCCTGCAAGGCGGCCGCCCTTCTGTCCGTTCTGGGCAAGGAGGTCTCGCCGGAGATCGACCGGTATTTCGGGACCGGGGCAGTGACAGAAGCGCTCAGAACAAGCGGTAAAGTGATGCTTCCCGTGATCGCTGTGCAGACCTCCGCTTCCAGCGGGGCGCACCTGACCAAATACGCCAACATCACAGATCCGGTCATCGGGCAGAAGAAGCTGGTCGTCGACGAGGCGGTCACGCCGGTCGCGGCGCTGTTTGATTACCGCAGCACGGTCTCAATGCCGGTTTCCGTGTCCATTGACGGAGCGCTGGACGCGATCGCGCACACCTATGAGGTGTTCATAGGGGCGAAACCGGAAACCTACGAACTGGCGAAAGAGCTGGCAGAGACAGCCATCGGCCTGGCGGTCGAGTACGCTCCGCGCGTGATCAGGGATCCAGGCGACCTGGAGGCCAGGGAGGCCTTGGGGCTGGCGACGGACCTGGGCGGATATGCCATCATGGTCGGCGGGACCAGCGGCGCGCACCTGACAAGCTTTTCCCTGGTGGATCTGGTCGCGCACGGAACGGCCTGCGGCCTGATGAACCCATACTATACGGTCTTCTTCGCCTCAGCCATCCAGCCTCAGCTGAAGGTCATGGCCGCGCTGTTCCATGACCATGGCCTGATGTCAAAGCTGGAGACCTCCCTTGAGGGGAGACAGCTTGCCGAGGCGGTCGCCCGGGCGATGATGGACTTCAGCCGTTCCATCGGCGCGCCTGTCACCCTGGGTGAACTCAAGGGTTTCAGCGAACAGCACGTGGAGCGGATCCTGAAGGCGGCGAAGGACCCGCAGCTGAAGATGAAACTGCAGAACATGCCGGTCCCGATGACGGCTGACGAAGTAGACCTGCTGATGGGGCCGCTGATCCGCGCAGCTGTGGCGGGAGACATGTCGCTGATCAGAAATAAATAGCGGCGGAGCTGTCCTGCAGAGAGACCATCTACCATTCGCTTCAGGCAAACTTGAAAAGGAGACGATATGAGGCTGACCCTTCCCTACGGCAGGACCGGGATGGAATGCGAAATCCCTGACGAGCGGATACAAGGCGTGCTTGAAAGCAGGCTGGATGAATGGCGTTCGCCTTTGCCGCCGGAAGACGTCGTAAGGGAAGCGCTCCGGAATCCCGTCGGGACGCCCGCTCTGAGCGTAATGGCCAAAGGCCGGAACAGGGTCGTCATCATCACAAGCGACCACACGCGCCCGGTGCCCAGCAGACTGCTGATGCCGCTGCTGCTGACGGAGATCCGCCGCGGCAACCCCGATGCTGAGATCACGATCCTGATCGCCACCGGCTGCCACCGGGGAACCACAAGGGAGGAACTGGCGGAAAAGTTCGGGCCTGAAATCGTCCGGTCAGAGCGGATCGAGATCCATGACTGCGACGACAGCACCCATGTGGACATCGGCACTTTGCCGTCGGGAGGGCGCTGCCGCATCAACCGTCTGGCCGTTGAGGCTGATCTGCTGGTGGCAGAGGGCTTTATCGAACCCCATTTCTTCGCCGGCTTTTCCGGTGGGCGCAAGAGCGTGATGCCGGGCGTCGCGTCGCGGGAAACGGTGCTCTGCAACCATTGCGCCGGCTTCATCGCGCACCCGAAGGCGCGGGCCGGGATCCTGGACGGGAACCCGATCCATGATGACATGCTCTGGGCCGCCCGTCAGGCGGGACTGGCCTTCATCCTCAACGTCGTGCTCAGCGGAAAGAAGGAAGTGGTGTTCGCGGCGGCGGGGGATCCCGTGAAAGCCCACCGGGCAGGCTGCGATTTCCTTCTGGAGCGCTGCGGCGTATCCGCGCCGCTTTCGGATATCGTCATTGCGACCAACGGCGGGTACCCCCTGGACCAGAACATCTACCAGGCGGCCAAGGGCATCTGCACTGCCGAAGGCGCCGTCAAACCCGGCGGCGTCATCATCATGCTGGCCAGAAGCGAGGACGGGCACGGCGGGGAGGATTACTACCGCCAGTTCAGGGATGCCGAGAGCCTGTCCGGACTGCAGGACGAGATCATGCGGCGCAGCCCGAAAGACACCGAGCCGGACCAGTGGCAGACACAGATCCAGATCAGGGCGCTGCAGAAGGCCGCCGTCATCTATGTTTCAGAGGCCGGGGATCAGATGGTCCGCGACATGCGCATGATCCCGGCAAGGTCCGTGGGGGAAGCGTTGGAGAAAGCCGACCGGCTGCTAGGCCATTCCCGAGGGATGATCACCGTGCTGCCCGACGCCGTGTCCGTTATCTTTCAACAGGCCTAAAGTGGATTGTTTTCATCCAATGCAGGACAAAGAATCAGACGGCAATGGCCCAAAACGATGAACTGCTCACTGTTAAGGTACGATACGTCATGTTTTGGGTTTGAATAATTGAATTGAACCTCTCCCCCACCTCTTGTTCATGGAACAATGACTGCCAGTGTATGTGCAGTTGAGTTCGGTATTGTTCTCAGGAATGAAGCCGGGACGCTGTCAGCGCTCTTTTCAGCACAGGGGCCAGTAGGGAAGCCGCCAGTGCCTTGAACGTGTCCCCCGGGAGAAAAGGGAGTACGGCAAAGGAAAGAACATCCAATAGAGGCCTTCCCGTGAGGTACAGAAGCCAGAGCGTGCCCGGAATGTAGCAGGCAAGCAGGGCCAGCAGACAGAGTGTCAGGCGCCCAAAAAAGCGGTTCACCCTTTGTTTCAGCGCGGCAATGACGCCTGCCGAGAACAGATAGCCCAGCAGATATCCGCCAGTCGTCCCGAACAATACCTGGGGACCTCCCCGGAATCCGGAAAACACAGGCAGCCCCAGGGCGCCCATCAGAAGATACAAGCCGACTGAGCTCATCGCCCATCGTTTGGGAAGCAGAAAACCCGCCAGGAAGACGGGCAGCAGAGCCAGGTTGGCCGGCACGAGGGGCAGCGGAACGGCGATCTGCGCGCACATGGCAATGAGCGCCGCAGTCAGCGAAGACGTGAGCATATAAAACAGGCCGCTGCCGAATCGACGCCGCGGAGTGGATGCATTCTTCATAAGCTTTTCATTCTGCGGAGAGTACGCTGACGTCCCCGGCCGTCAGGCGGAGAAGGCCGCCCCGGGTATCGACCAGCAGCGCGCCGTCCTCGCCGATGCCGACTGCCAGGCCTTGTTTCTGTTCATCGCCGTTCAGGAAGCTGACCTGCCTCCCGACAGTTTGGCACAGTGATCGGTACTCGTCCATGTGACCGGGGATTCTCGCCAGCCCACTAAGGAGATGGTCTGCAATCAACGCAGCCAGCCGTTCCCGGGGGTAGGTTTCCCCCGGCCCGGAAAGGCCCGCGTACTGCCCTGGGAAAGGCGAAATGCCCGTATTGACGCCGATTCCGATGACCTGCCTCATGGTTCCGTCTTCCGTCGCCAGCGCTTCCGTGAGGATCCCGCCCGCCTTTTTCCCCTCAAACAGCAGGTCGTTGACCCATTTGATTCCAAGCACATGACCGCTCACCTCCCGGATGGCCCGCGCAGCGGCAACCGCCGCGAGCGTGGTCAACAGCCCGGGCAATATACCCCCGCCGTCCACAACCAGGCTCATGTACAGGCCGCCCTCCGGGGAGAGGAAACTGCGCCCCCTCATGCCGTGGCCTCTTGTCTGCGTGCCGGCAATCACCAGCGTCCCCTGCGCCGTGCCCTGCCGCGCCAGTTCCTTGGCCCTGTCATTGGTGGACGGCAGGCTGTCATGGCAGTAAACCGGCAGGGGACAGCCCAGATAACTCAGAATCAATTCCCTGTTTATCATGTTTCTCTTATGTTCCGGGGCACTTCAGTCTGCTCCTTCGGGCGATTCTTCCACCCACGCGGTAGAGAGGATCGGTGTCCCCAGGTGAACGGCCAGCACGATGCCGATGCGGCGCTTCATCACGCGGAAGCCTTGTTCAGTGAGGCGTGCCGCCAGGCTGTCAGCACCCTCCTCTTCTCCGCAGTGCTGCACAATGACCTCGCCGGGATTGCCTGTCAGTCCCTGAATGAGCATCCGCTGCTGGTCCTGCTTTCCCCGCGCCAGGGAGTGGCTGACCACGCTGCCGTCAGAAAGGGTCAGCAGCGGCCGCTGATTGAGGAGTGTCGATACAGAGGAGCGGACAAATCCCAGCCTGCCGCTGCGGCGCAGCGGCCCCATCTCCTGGAGGGTAAACACGGTCCTGGTTTGCTTTCGCATCAGCTTGAGACGTTCAAAACATTCCTGCAGGGTCGCCCCCGCGTCAAACATCTCCCGGGCTTTTACCAGCATCAGGTACATGGCACCGGCTGTCGTGCGCGAGTCCACCACCTGGATGCAGGGGCCGGTTTCCTCGGCGGCTTTCAGGGCGTTGGCATAGGTTCCGCTGAGGCGGGAGGAGATGGTCAGGCACAAAGCTTCGTGCCCCTGCTCCTTCAGCCGTTCAAAGATATCCAGAAAGGCGGCGGACGAGGCCTGGGCCGTGCTGTACCCTGTCAGGCTCTGTCCGGGCTCCGGCTGCCAGTCCTCAATGAAACCCTCGGGGTAGGTTTCCCGCCCGTCCTTGATATAGTGCATCGGCACCACCAGCGCCCGCAGCCCATTGGCTTCACTGCGGGTCAGGCAGGCAGTCGAGTCCGTTACCAGATAAATCAAACCCAGCCACCTCCCAGTTTTCGGAATCGATCATACCGCTCCTGCCGTATCTGCGCCCTGCTCATGCCATCATACCCGTCCAGGGCTCTGCTGAAAGCGTCCCGGACGGACTGGAAGGATCCGGAAAACCTCTCCCCCTCCGGCAGAATGCCCTCGATGACTTGGAAATCCAGCATGTCCTTCGCGGTCAGCTTAAGGGCCTCGCTGGCTTCCGCCACCTTGCCAGCGTCCTTGTAGATGATGCTGGCCGCGCCTTCGGGCGAGAGGACGGAGTAAATCGCCGTCTCCATCATAAAGACCTTGTTGGCGGCCGCCAGTGCGAGCGCTCCCCCGCTGCCGCCCTCGCCGATGATGACAGACAGGATGGGAACCTGCATGCCCATCATTTCCCAAAGGTTTTCAGCGATGGCCTGGCTCTGGCCGCGCTCCTCGGCGAAAATGCCGCAGGCGGCGCCTGCGGTGTCAATCAGGCAAAGGACGGGACGGTTGAACTTCTCTGCCTGCCTCATATGCCACAAACTCTTCCGGTAGCCCTCCGGCTGCGCGGAACCGAAGTTCCTGCGAAGCCTGTCCGGGGTGTCGGCCCCTTTTTCCAGCGCCAGTACTGTGACACAGCGGCCGTTGAAGTACGCCAGGCCCGCCACCATGGCCGGGTCGTCGGCAAAACGCCGGTCGCCGTGCAGTTCAATAAAGTCCGTGAACAGGGCGCGGATGTACTGCATCGCGTCCGGCCGCAGGCTGCTGCGCGCAGCCAAAACCCGCTGATGGGCATTCATCCTTTTTTGCCTCCATGCATCCTCAGCAGCAGGCCCAGCAGAGAGCGCTGCTCGGACCGTTTGCACAGTTTCCCGACAAATCCCTTCTCCAGCTGGAATTCCGCCCGCTGAAAGCCGTCGGGCAGCTTCTGGCGGGTCGTCTGCTCAATGACCCTGGGGCCTGCGAAGCCGATGAGCGCGCCCGGCTCCGCCAAAATGATGTCCGCCTGCATGGCAAAGCTCGCCGCGACGCCGCCGGTGGTCGCGTCGCACAGCACTGCCGCATACAGGAGCCCGGCATCCGAGTGCCTGCGCACGGCGCCGGACACCTTGGCCATCTGCATCAGGCTCAGGATGCCCTCCTGCACGCGCGCCCCGCCGGACACGGTGAAACCCACGACCGGCAGCCTGTCCTTGAGCGCGCGCTCAAACAGGCGGGTGAGCTTTTCGCCCACCGCGGCCCCCATGGAGCCCATCATAAAGCCTGGTTCCATTGCGAAAAAAGCGCAGGGAACGCCCTGGATGCTGCCCAAGCCGGTGACGGCCGCTTCCTTTTCACCGCTGGCGGCTTTCGCCTGCTCCAGCTTTTCTGCGTAGGCCGGGAACTGAAGCGGATCCCTGGATTCCATGCCGGCGTCCAGCTCCCGGAAGCTCTCCGCGTCCAGGATCATCCCGACACGCCGGCGCGCGGTGAGTTTATGGCTGTATCCGCAGCGGGGGCATACATAGTATTCCTTCTCCAGCTCCGGCAGCTCCAGCCTGTGCCTGCAACCAGGGCAGTCAATCAGCGGAACAGCGGCGATGGCCGGTTCTCCTTCCAACTTCAGGTTGGGCTTCTTGAACAGGGATTTCTGCAGCATCCTACTTCCCCCGTTTCTCAAGGTAGTCGGTCGTGTAGCTGCCATCCTCAAACGCTGCGTCTGAAATCAACTCCGACTGGAACAGCCCCGTATGGTCGATCCCCTCAATGACCATTTCGCAAAGCGCAGCCTTCATTTTCCTGATGGCTTCCGAGCGCGTGGAGGCGTGCACGATCACTTTGGCCAGCAGGCTGTCATAATGCAGCGGCAGCTGGTAGCCCTGGTAGAGCGCTGAGTCAAAGCGAACGGAAGGCCCGCCCGGGATGTGGAGGATCTGCACCGTGCCTCCGGTCGGGACGAAATCCCTGGCCGGATCTTCCGCGTTGATGCGGCATTCAATCGCGTGACCCGAGAAACGGACGTCCCTCTGATGAAAGGAAAGAGGCACTCCGGCTGCGACCCTGATCTGCCATTTGACCAGGTCAATGCCCGCGTACAGCTCCGTCACCGGGTGCTCAACCTGAAGGCGGGTGTTCATCTCCATGAAGTAGTGGCTGCCGGCCTTATCCACCAGGAACTCCAGCGTGCCCACGCTTTCATAATTGATGGAGCGCACTACCTGGCGCACACTTTTCAATAGCCTTGCCCGCTGCTGGTCATTCAATGCAGCGCAGGGGCTCTCCTCCAGGATCTTCTGGTGCTTTCGCTGCATGGAGCAGTCGCGCTCCCCGAAGCAGACGGCATGCCCCTTGCCGTCGCAGAGCACCTGCACTTCCACGTGCTTGACACCGTCCAGCAGCTTTTCCATATACAGCAGGGGGTCGGAGAAGCAGCTCTTGGCTTCCTGCGAGGCCGTGCTGAAGGCGCGCGGCAGCTCTTCCATGTTCCGGACCAGCCGGATGCCGCGCCCGCCGCCGCCGCTTCGCGCTTTCATCAGCAATGGGAAGCCGATTTCCTCTGCCGCCTTCTTCGCGTCGTTCAGGTCCCTAATGTTCTCCCGCCCGGGGATGACGGGCACGCCTGATGCGGCGACTGTTCGCTTCGCCTCATCCTTGTTGCCCATCTTCCGGATGATATCCCCGGAGGGACCGATGAACTTCAGGCCATTCTTCTCGCACAGATCGGCAAAATCCGCGTTCTCGGAGAGAAAGCCGTAGCCCGGATGCACGGCCTTGCAGCCGGTGGTCAGGGCAGCGGACAGCAGGGTGACCTGATTCAGGTAGCTCAGCGCGGCGGGAGCCGGCCCGATGCAGATGCTCTCGTCCGCCAGCGATACGTGCAGGGCTTCATGATCCGCCTGCGAATAGACGGCCACCGTCTGGATGCCCATCTCCTTGCAGGCGCGGATGACGCGCACGGCGATTTCCCCGCGGTTGGCGATGAGGATTTTTGAAAACATCGCTCAGGCACCGCCCTTGGTCAGCATCAGCAGGAACACGCCTTCGGCGCACAGCTCGCCGTTGACACGCGCTTCGCCCGCAACCTTGAGCAAACTGCCCGAGGCACGCAGCATCCTGCACTTTGTGACGACGCGGTCTCCCGGGCGGACCATCCGCCTGAAGCGCACCTTCTCGATCCCCGTAAACAGAGGCAGGAGGCCCTCCTTCAGCCTGTCCATCACCAGGACGCCGGCGGACTGGGCGATCATCTCACACAGGATGACGCCCGGCACGACCGGGAATCCCGGGAAATGCCCCTGCAGAAAGAATTCGTCCCCGCGGATAAGGCGGCTTCCGCTGGCCTCGCCGGGATTGCCCGGAAAGGCCTCGTCCATCAGCAGCATCGGCTCCCTGTGCGGCAGGAAAACTTGAATTTCATCGCGATTCATCATTGTCCTCAACAGAGCTTCATCAGCGTCTGGCCAAACTCAACCACGCTGCCGTTGCTCAGGCAGATATCGACCACCTGACCGTCCTTTGGCGCCGTCACTTCCGTCACCTGCTTCATCACTTCAATCAGGCAGAGCACGTCGTCCTTCCTGACCCTGTCGCCCACCTGCACAAAAGGCTTCGCGCCGGGTTCGGGCGCTTCGTAATAAATGCCGACGACGGGGGATTTGACCTCGGTGATCCGGTTGAAGTCCGGACCCCCGTCCGCTTGTTCCCGCTGGGCTGTCTGACCCGAGTGCGGCGGCCTGGCGCTGACCGCCGGGACCTGCACTTGTGAGCTGTCCCGATGCCCGTCCCGCTTCAGGTGGTAGCGCGTGCCCTCCTCCTGAACATCAAGCGAAGTCAGCGAACTTTCCTGGAACAGACGGATGATTTCCTTGAGCTGCTCGAGGTTCATGCGCCCCTCCTGACTGCCAGCACGCCGTTGTGCCCGCCAAAGCCCAGTGAGATGGATAGCCCCAGTTCGCGCCGCTCTTTCCTTGCGATCCCTGGCACGTAGTCCAGGTCGCATTCCGGGTCGGACTGCAAAAGCGGGATGGTGGGCGGCAGCCTCTCTTCGCTTAAGGCCAGCAGGGTCGCGATCAGTTCCGCCCCCCCGGCCGCGCCCAGCATATGCCCGGTGGCGCCTTTGATGGAGGAGATGGCGGCCTTCCGTGCCGCCCCATCGCCAAGCGCGCGTTTGATGGCCTGCGTTTCCGTTTTATCGTTGAGCGGGGTGCCCGTGCCGTGCGCGTTGATGTAGAGGCTTTCCTGCCCGTCATACATCGCTTCCTCCAGCGCCAGGCGGATGGCGCGGGCCGCGCCCTCGCCCTCCGGGTGGGGAGCCGTGATGTGAAAGGCGTCGCAGGTCGCCCCGTAGCCGGTGATTTCACCCAGGATATGAGCGCCGCGGGCCTTGGCGTGGTTGTAGTTCTCCAACACCAGTACGGCCGCCCCCTCGCCCAGCACAAAGCCGCGCGTCAAAAGGCAGGCTGGAGGAGAGGGGTTCGTTGGTCTCCGACAGCGCCATGCAGTTGGTGAACCCGGCGATGCCCAGGGGGTTGACCGAGGCTTCGCTTCCGCCGGTCAGCACCGCGTCCAGGTAGCCGTGGCGGATGAGCCGGTAGGCTTCCCCGACCGCATGGGTGGAGGTGGCGCACGCGGTCACGACCGGCACGCATTCCCCCCCGGCGCCGTAGCGGATGGCAATGTTGCCGGCTGCCATGTTGCCGATCATCATGGGGATGCACAGCGGCGATACGCGCCCCGGCCCCCTTGTGAGCAGCTTCTCCGCTTCCCTGAAAAACGTGTCGATCCCGCCGATACCCGAGGAGATGTTCACGCCCAGGCGCTCGGGGGCGACCTGTCCCGCCAGCCCGCTCTGCGTCATCGCCTGGTGCGCCGCCGCGATGGCGTACTGGGTGTACAGGTCCATCCGGCGGGATTCCCCGGCGTCCATGCCGAACTGGGCAGGATCAAACCCCTTGACTTCGGCCGCGATTTTCACCTTGTACGCTGAGGTGTCAAAGCGGGTCAGCGGCCCGATGCCGCACTGCCCGTTTATCAGCGCTGACCAGAAGGAATCGACGTCGTTCCCCAATGGGGATACAATGCCCATCCCCGTCACTGCAACTCGGTTCATTTTCTTCTCCTTGTTCCAAACGCCGGGCTTTTCATCACATGTACATCCCGCCGTCAATCTGGAGCACGCAGCCGGTGATATAGTCCGCCCTGCCCGAGCAAAGAAACCCCACGGCGCCTGCGATCTCCTCCGCCTTCCCCATCCGGCCCACCGGCACGGCGCGCAGGGCCGCCTTCAGCGTTTCTTCCGGCATATCCCGCGTCATTTCCGTATCGATGAACCCTGGGGCCACCGCGTTGACGGTCACCCCGCGCCCGGCCAGTTCCCGCGCAAGGGTCTTGGTCAGGCCGATGAGCCCGGCCTTGGCGGAGGCGTAGTTCGCCTGCCCGGGGTGGCCCAGGAGACCGGATACCGAGGCGACGTTGACGATCCGGCCCCAGCCTCCCCGCATCAGGTCGCGGTAGCAGGCCTGGGCAGTGTGGAAAGAGCCTGCCAGGTTGACCTGAAGCACCTTCATGAAGTCGTCCCCTGTCATGCGCAGCGTCAGCATGTCCCTTGTGATGCCCGCGTTGTTGACCAGGATGCTGACGGGACCGAAGGCATCCTTTACCCGGGCGGTGGCGGCCTTGACCGCATCAAAGTCTGCAACGTCGCACTGCACAGCCATCGCCTCCGCGCCAAGGGTTTTCAACTCACTGACAGTATTCTCTGCGGCCGCGCGGTTTCCGGCGTAGATGATCGCGACGCGTCCGGCAGTTTTTGCCAGTTCCAGCGCGATGGCGCGGCCGATGCCGCGCGAGCCGCCGGTGACCAGAGCCGTCCGGGTGATCTCCGTCATACTCTTCCTTTCAGGGCGGCCGCCGCTGAGGAGAGGCCTTCCAAATCATCCGCCTGCCAGGTTTTGGCGCCGGGCAGGATTTTCACGACCAGCCCGCTCAATACCTTGCCGGGGCCCAGTTCCAGGAAGGCGTCGACGCCGGCCGCCGCCATGTTCCTGATGCTCTCCTCGAAACGGACCGGGCTTGCCATCTGCCGGGCCAGGGTATCCCGGGCGTCTGCAATCTGATAGGGGAGCGCGGTCAGGTTGCTGTACACGGGAAGGGCGGGCCGGCGCAGGTTCGTCTCAGCCAGCGCCCTTGAAAGCTGTTCGGCCGCTTCCTGCATGTAGGGGGAGTGGAAGGCGCCGCTGACGTTGAGCCTTATGCTCCGTCCGCCGCGCTCCTTCAGACCCTGCTCAAAACGCTCCAGTTCCGGGAGGAGGCCGGCGACCACCGTCTGCCCCGGCGCGTTGAAATTGACGGCGTATACCCCCGGGTACTCCTTGACCAGAGCGTCAATTTCATGCACGTTCAGCCGCAGCACTGCGGCCATTGAACCAGGATGCTTTGCGGCGGAGGCCTGCATCCATTGCCCGCGCCGCATCACCAGGGAGAAAGCCTCCTCAAAGGGCAGCATGCTGGCGGCGTGGCAGGCTGCCCATTCACCCAGGGAGAACCCCGCCATGGCGTCCGGCCTAATGCCCATTTCCAGGGCGGCGGCGAAGCATGCGGCTTCCACCGCGAAGAGCGCGGGCGAGGCCATATCCGTCCTTGTGAGCGTTTCCGCCGGTCCTTCAAAGCAGAGGCGCTTCAGCCCCGGCATCATTTCCTCCGCCGCGTCCAAGACGGCACGCGCGGCTGCTGAGGCGTGATACAGGTCCTTCCCCATGCCGGGCCGCTGGGTGCCCTGGCCGGGGAATAGGAAGGCTAGCTGACCCATGACGCGGCCCCGTTCAGC
>CAZVSG010000061.1:0-13416 GCA_964629345.1 uncultured Christensenella sp.
GGCCGGGAGCACTGAGGAATCGTGCGAAAGTTCATGCGCTGCAAGCGAACCGTTACAACGCGGCAGATATGGGCCCGTAGCCTGGCGACGCCAGACCATTCTGACGTGCCCGCCTGCGCCAACATGATTATACCCATGTCAACCTTGCGCCGCAAATTACCTTCGGACTAGACACGGTGGATTGCTTTGACACGTGGCCTTCTTGAGCCTATAATTGTATGGAATTATTGAGAAAAACGGAGAGCACAAGCATGGCTATGCGGGAGATCATCACGCTGGGGCACCCGACGTTGCGGCAAAAGGCGCGCAAGGTGACGAAATTCGGGCCCGAGCTCAAACAGCTGATCGATGACATGATCGAGACGATGCGCGCAGCGCCTGGCGTCGGCCTGGCCGCGCCCCAGGTGAACGTTTCGGAGCGGGTCATCGTGGTGGAATTGCCGGCCGACGAGGAAGCCGGCCTGCCGGCAGAACTCCACGCTTACGTCAATCCGGAGATCGTCAAGGTGTCACGGGACACCGAGCCAGGGGAGGAAGGCTGCCTCTCCATCCCGGGCTATATCGGCGACGTGGACCGCCACGTGGAGGTCCTCGTGCGGGGCCAGGACGCATTCGGCAAGCCGCAGCGGATCAAGGCGCAGGACTACCTGGCGCGGATCTTCCAGCACGAGATCGACCATCTCGAAGGTGTGCTCTTCATCGACAGGGCCGACCCGGCCACCATCCACAAGCTCACCCCGGAAGAAGCCGCGACGGCGACGGGCGAAGCCGCCGAGGCGGCAGCGCTCATGCCGCGCGCGGAGATGCCGGCCCCATAAATGACGTAGGGGCGACCAGCCGGTCGCCCCTACAATTGCATCACATTACACGCGCCCACAGGTGGGCGCACTGCCAAAATCCCGCTAGCGAATCACGTCCAGCGTCTTTTCGGTCTGCGGATCGAACAGGTGCATGTTGTCCATGTTCACCATCATATCGATCGTCTCGCCGATGCGGACGTGCGTGCGCGGATCGACGCGGGCGACGAACTGCTTCTTGCCGGTCAACAGGTAGAGGGTGATTTCGTTGCCCATCAACTCGGAGACGTCCACCTGTGCGGTGATCGGCGCGGGGATGATGCCCGGCGCCTCGTAGCCCTTGGTGTAGACATCTTCCGGGCGAACGCCGAAGATCACCTTCTTGCCCTTGTGCTCGATGTAGTCCGCCTTCTTGGACTCCGGCACCTGGAGCTTGAACGTGCCACCATCGACGAACAGCTTGCCGTCCTGCTCGACCAGCGTCGACTCGAAGAAGTTCATCGAGGGGCTGCCGATAAAGCCGGCGACGAAGATGTTGACCGGATGATCGTAGAGGTGCTGCGGCGTATCGATCTGGTGCAGCAGGCCATCCTTCATCACCGCGATACGGGAGGCCATGGTCATCGCTTCCACCTGGTCGTGGGTGACGTAGATGAAAGTGGTGCCGAGCTGATGATGCAGCTTGCTGATGCCGGCTCGGGTCTCAACGCGCAGCTTCGCGTCCAGGTTGGACAGCGGCTCGTCCATGCAGATGATGGCCGGTTCGGTCACCAGCGCCCGGGCGATGGCCACGCGCTGCTGCTGGCCGCCGGACAGCTGCGACACCGCCTTGCCCAGCTGCTCCTCCGACAGGTCCACCTTTTTGGCGATCTCGGCGACCTTCCGGGCGATCTCCTCTTTTCCCAGCTTCTTGATCTTCAGCCCGAAGGCGATGTTGTCCCGCACCGTCATGGTGGGGAACAGCGCGTAGGACTGGAAGACGATGCCGATGTTCCTTTCCTCGATGGGCAGATGGGTGATGTCCTTCCCCTTGACGGACACCCTGCCCGACACCGGCTGGATGAACCCCGCGATGGTGCGCAGCGTCGTGGTTTTCCCGCAGCCGGAAGGGCCCAGGAAGGTAAAAAACTCGCCCTCCCTGACGTGGACGTTGATCTCCTTCAGGGCGGTGAACTCCTCAAACCTGACGGTGATGTCCTCAAGCCGGATCATGGCCTTTTCCCGCTTTCTTCAGCATCGGTCTTCAGGGGATGATACCAGTTTGGCGGGCCGTGTGACCGGCCCGCCAAACGGTTCGTTTTTTCCAGGGTCCTTCCCTGGCCGGATTACTTCTTCTGCGTCAGCGTCGCCCAGTCCAGGGTGTCCCAGGCCGGCTCCTTCACGGCGCTGCCGGCATCGGCCCAGTAGAAGCCCAGGTTGGTCATGATGTTGGTCCACTCGCTGGAGTGTTCGCCGACATATTCCGCATAGTTCATGTCCGTGCCTTCAACCTTCTCAAGGGCGAAGTTCTTCAGCTCATAGATGCCGGGTTTGCCTTCGGGATAGAGCATTTCAACGGCTTTCTCATTGCAGGGATAGGAGTCGAACTCCTCGCCCCAGGCCACCTGCACCTCTGCGGAGCCGAACCATTCGGCGAAGGCCTTGACGGCCTCGGTCTGCTCTTCCGTGCGGTTCTGCTTGTCCAGGATGCCGATGTACTCAGCGATGTAGTAGGTGCCGTCCTCGATGTCCACCAGCGCCCAGTTTTCAGGTTCCAGCGCGCCCTTCAGCGGACTGGCGGAGCCTGCGGCGGCGTCGTCGATCTTGCCGTAGAGGGAGGAGGAGTAGAAGGTCGACACCTGCACGTCGCCGCGGTTGAGCGCGTCAAATCCGTAGCTGTCACCGGTGAAGACGCCGTTCTCGCAGTACTTCCACAGCGTCTTCCAGCCGTCCAGGCTGATGCCGCCGGCCGGGGAGGCCGGATCCACAAAGGCGTAGAGCATGGCGCTGTTGATGTTGGAGTTGGTGGTGCCGCCCACCTTTCCCTGGCGGTACCAGGTGTAGCCGCAGTCGACGATGTCCGCCCAATGCTTGAAGCTGAGCTTCTCGCCCTTGGTGCCCAGGTCGTCAGAACGGTAGAGCATCAGGACGTTCTGGATGACCAGCCCGTAGGCCTGGCCGGGATAAGCGTATGCCCCGACATCCGCCGCCCAGGACGGCGTCCATTCGACCAGTTTCAGGTTCTCATATCCGCCGTTCACCACCTGGCTCCAGCGGGTCTCGTTGAGGCCGAAAAGAACGTCCCCGTCCCTGTTCTCGTTGGCCGCCTGGATGGCCGCCGTGTCGCCGGAGATGACGGAGTTGTCATCCAGGGAGATGGTGAAGCCGGCTGCCGCCGCGGCCTGTTTCAGCCAGGTCGTGCGCTCCGTGGAGTTGGAGTTGGAGTAGATGCGGATGGTATAGCCGGAATAGTCTTTGGCCAGCGCCGTGCCCGTCAGGGACAGGAGCAGCACTGCCGCCAGCAGGATGGAAAAAGCCTTTCTCATGTGGGACCCTCCTTTTCAATTTGCCGAACCCATTATATCCATCGGAAGCGCCCGGTTCAATGGTTTTGTAAAATTCGCGTAAATTTTCGGATGTACAGAAAAGATACCGTCCGCTATGAAGAAGCGTTTTTAGCCGCCTCCCCGCCGGGGAAAACAGGAGTAGAATAAAGCCGAACAAATACCGTCACCCTCCCGATGCCCTCCCCTGCAGCATGGGGGACCTCCTCCGGAAAGGCGGATATGAGAAAGGAACGTTTCATCAGGCTCCTGGTCCTGGCGGAACTGGCCGCGGCGATAGCGGCAATCCTGCTGGACCTCCTGCTCCCCACCCTCGTGGTCCTGGCGCTGATGGCCATTTCCCTGCTTCTTCGCCGGGAGGGTCCCATCTCCCTGGGATTCCGACAATTCGCCCCCCGCCTCATCCTCTCGGCCTTCCTGCTCGCAGTGTTCTGGACGATGGTGGATTTCGGGCTGATCCTGCCGCTGCTCAACCGGCTGACCGGTGGAGCAAGGAAACTGGCCGCCTATGAGACCCTCAGGGGGGACACGGCCCAGCTGCTGGGCCTGCTGGTCCTGAGCTGGACGCTCGGGGCCCTGGGTGAGGAGACCGTCTACCGGGGCTACCTCCCCTCCCGGATCACCGCCCTCATGGGGAACAATGCCCTGGGCAGGGCCCTGGCCGTCGGGGTCTCCTGCGCGCTCTTCGGCCTCGCGCACCGTGAACAGGGGATGACCGGGATCGTGGTCACGGCGCTGGACGCGCTGTTCTTCACCTGGGTGAAGGCCCGGCACGGCGGAAACCTCTGGGCCTCCGTGCTCACCCACGGCTTTCTGAACACGATCGGGATCACGGTCATCTTCTTTACCGGCCCGCTCTACGGGCTCTGGTGAGCCGCTCCAAAAACGAACCGGCGAAGCCGCAGCCGCGCCGGTCCTTATCATGAAAATCCTGCGGCGTCCGCGCTTGCCGGGGCGGACGCGCCGATTGGCTGTTCCCCCGGCAGCTACCTCTTGCCCTTGTCGTAGGGGATGCCCTCCGCCTTGGGGGCGCGGGAGCTTTTGGATGTGAAGGCAAGCACCAGGATCGTGATGAGATAGGGGACCATCCGGTAGAAGTTCGTGTTGATGCCAAGCTCCCTGAGAAGGAAGATCCCGTCGCCGTTGATGTCCAGGCTGGAGTACGAGGCCGCGATGCATTTGAACAGGCCGAACAGAAGCGCTGCGCCGGCAATGTTGAGCGGCTTCCAGTTGCCGAAGATCATGACCGCCAGCGCCAGGAAGCCAAAGCCCGCCACGTCGCCGTTGACCGAGCAGTTCGCCGTCGTCAGCGCGTAGACAAACCCGCCCATGCCCGCCAGCGCGCCTGAGATCATCACGCCGGCATACCGCATCCGCGCGACGTTGATGCCCAGCGAGTCGGCCGCGTGCGGATTCTCGCCGCAGGACCGCAGCCGCAGGCCAAAGCGCGTCTTATACAGGATGACGGCGAGCACGGCGAAAATGATCGCGCAGACATAGGTCGTCAGGTACACCTTGTTGAGGAAGGTCTCCCCGAAAAAGCCCAGCTCTCCCTCCAGTCCGAACATTTTCTTCTTGATCATGAACCAGCTGGCGCTGTCGCCGCTGGCCATCTGCAGGGTGTTCTGGTTGACCAGAATGCGGATGAAGAACAGCACGAGCGCGGGCGCGATCAGGTTCAGCGCGGTGCCGCCGATCGTCTGATCCGCCTTCAGGTTGATGGCGGCAAAGGCGAGCAGCATGGAGAACAGGGCGCCCAGGACCGCCGAAACAAGCATGGCCAGCAGCACGAGCCCCTGGAGGGACAGCCAGTCCTCCGCCGCCCTGGCGGTGACAAAAACGCCCCACTGCTGCGCGATGCGGACAAACAGCACGCCGGCAAACGCGCCGAAGATCATCATCCCCTCAAGCGCCAGGTTGATGATGCCGCCCCGCTCGGAGAACACGCCGGCCAGCGCGACGATCATCAGGGGGATCGCGTAGATCAGCGTCTGACGAACCAAAAAGGACATGTATCCTCCTCTCCTATTCCGGCATCCGGCTGATCCCGTCATCGGGTCCCGATTTCCCGGGGGAACGGCCCGGCGCGCTGTCCGCGGGGCGGGGCGATGCCTTTCCGCGCCTGCCCTCCAAAAGCGTCCGGATCAAAAGGGAAAACGCGGACAGATAAACGATCGCGCCGATGATCACGTCGGTGATGTATTCGTTGTAGGCCGTCAGATTGGTCAGCTGCAGCCCGGCGATGTCCAGCGCGGACATGAAAATGCCGGAGAAAATGACGCCGACGGGGTTGCTGGAGGCCAGGAGCGCGACCGGTATCCCGTTGAAGCCGGCAGCCGGGAGCGCCTGGTACGTGGTCCAGTAAAACTCCGTATTGCCGGACAGGGAGTAGAGTGTGCCCGCCGTCCCCGCCAGCGCGCCGGCCAGCGCCATGGCGTAGATGATGCTGTTCTTGTCCCGGATCCCGGCATACCGCGCGGCATAGCGGTTGGATCCGCAGGCCTTGAGCGTAAAGCCGAAGGTCGTTTTGTTCAGAAGGACGTACACGATGACGGCCAGAACGACGGCGATCAGGATGCCCCCGTTGATCTGTGAACCGGGGAAAAGGCGGTCCAGCCCGAGCTTGGACGTCTCGACCCCATTGAACGTGGTCTTGTAGATGTAGCCGGTCTTTCCGCTCTCCGCCACGTTCTTGAGGCTGCTCACGTCAAAGATCCAGGTGACCAGGTTGGCGGCGATCCAGTTGGTCATGATGCAGGCGAGCACCTCGTTGATGTTGAAGAAGGCCTTGAGCATCCCCGGGATCGCCCCCCAGGCCGCCCCGGCCAGCATCCCCCCGAGGAAGGCGAGCAGCCACACGATCCATGCCGGCACGGCGGAGGTGGGGATGCTCAGCGCGATGTACAGGGAGGCCGCTGTCCCGGCAAGGTACTGGCCGGCCGCGCCGATGTTGAACAGGCCCGTCTTGAAGGCCAGCGCGACCGACAGGCCGGTCAGGATCACCGGCGTGGCCCGGAACAGCATGTTCCCCACACTGTTGGGGTTGAAGCCAAAGGTAAGGGTGCCCACGGCGTCCCGGCCGGTGCTGAAGATCCCGGCAAAGATCAGCTGTACGCCGTCCCAGGCCCCCTTGATGCCGATGCCGCTGTTGGAGATCCCCACGGCGAAGATGATCAGGGCGCCAACGGCAAGGCCGATCAGGATGGAAATGACGGAAGCGAGGATGGTGCGGATGCTTTTCTGCTGACGAAGAGAGGAGATCCTTCCTGCTTTCATGCACTCGCCCCCCTGTCCTGACGGCGCGCCCCCGCCATGAATAGCCCAAGCTCCTCGATCGTGACGCTCCCCGGGTCGAACTCCCCGACCAGTTCCCCTTCGTACATGACCAGGATGCGGTCGGAAAGGTTCATCACCTCCTCCAGTTCCAGCGAAAACAGGAGGACGGCCTTCCCTTCGTCGCGCTTCATGACCAGCTGGCTGTGGATATACTCGATCGCGCCCACGTCCAGCCCGCGGGTCGGCTGCGCGGCGATGATCAGAGGGGTCGACCGGTCGATCTCCCTGGCGACGATGGCCTTCTGCTGATTGCCGCCGGACATGCTGCGCACGACGGTCTCCGGGCCCTGCCCGGAACGGATGTCGTATTGATCGATCAGTTTCCCGGCATAGGAACGGATCGCGCCGAAGCGGATGAAGCCTGTGTTCTGAAACTCCCTCTCCCAGAAACGCTGGAGGACCAGGTTCTCCTCAAGCGTAAAATCAAGGATCAGCCCGTACTTGTGCCGGTCTTCTGGGATGTGGCTCATGCCGGTCACGCTCCGCTCCCTCACGCTTGCACCGGAAATATCCCTGCCGCACAGCCTGACGCTGCCCCCGGTGGATTTCTCAAGACCTGTGAGCGCGCTGAGCAGTTCCGTCTGCCCGTTGCCGTCGATCCCGGCGATACACAGGATCTCGCCCTTCCTGACGGTAAAGCTGACCCCCTTGACCGCGTCATGCCTGTGCAGATGCGAGGGGACGCGGAGACCGCGGACCTGAAGGACGTCCTCACCCGGGGCGGCGGGCTGCTTCTCGACGACCAGCTGCACCGGCCGGCCGACCATCATGCGGCTGAGCTCTTCCTTGGTGGTGCTGCGGGTGTCCACGGTCCCGACGCAGCGGCCCTTGCGGAGGACCGTCACGCGGTCGGACGCTTCCATGATCTCATTAAGCTTGTGCGAGATGAAGAGGATGCTCTTCCCTTCCCTGCTCAGCCCCCGCATGATCTCGATCAGCTCGACCGTTTCCTGCGGCGTGAGCATCGCGGTCGGTTCGTCAAAGATCATGACCTCATTGTCCCGGTACAGCATCTTCAGGATCTCGACCCGCTGCTGCATCCCCACCGTCGTGTCCTCGATCTTCGCGTCAAGGTCCACGTGCAGGCCGTACCGCTTTGAAAGCTCTTCGATCTTCTTCCGTTTGTCCTTTTTCAGCAGGAACCCGAAGCGGGTATCCTCTGCCCCCAGGATGATGTTGTCAAGGACGGTGAACACGTCAACCAGTTTGAAATGCTGATGCACCATGCCGATGTGCAGGGCCGTGGCGTCATTGGGGTTGTTGATCCTGACTTCCTCGCCGTTCTTCCTGATGACCCCGCCGTCCGGGCGGTACAGGCCGAACAGCACGCTCATCAGCGTTGATTTTCCGGCGCCGTTCTCCCCCAGCAGCGCGTGGATCTCTCCCCTGCGCAGCTGAAGCGAGATGTCGTCGTTCGCCCTGATCCCCGGAAATTCCTTGGTGATGTGAAGCATTTCGATGACGTATTGTTCCTCCATGCCTCCATCCTCTCTCGGTTTATTTGTGTCCTGTTGAGTACGATTATAATGGCACTCCCCAAAATAGCAAGCGGGAGATCGAAGGAAGGCGCGGGTTGCGGGGTGTCCTATTGGAAAAGGGGGAAGAGCGTCTGCTCTTCCCCCCGGGCAATAAAGGGTTTCCCTTACTCGATGAAGCTGATGGTCAGGTTGCTGTATTCCTGGGTAACGTTCTCGTAAGCCGGATCAACAACGACCGTGCCGGCCTTCACGGCTTCGTACAGGGCGTTGTATTCCTCAACGGAGAAGTTCTCCAGTGTCCAGGTGGCCGTCGGAAGCCCGACCGCGTTGTCATTCACACCCAGGACCACGAGGGTGCCTCCGATCCCGTCCCAGGTCCCGGCATAGAGGTGGCCGATCGCCCATTCAGCGGCCTCGCTGAGGCCCTTCATCGCGGAGGTGATGACGGTGTCGGAATCCCCGGACTGATCGACGTCAACGCCGACGACGAAGGCGTCGTTCTCGGCCGCGGCCGCCACGACGGACGTGAACATGGATCCGCCGCAGGCAAAGATCACTTCCGTGCCGTTCTCATACCAGCCGTTGGCCATGGTCTGCAGTTCGGGCGAGGCGCTGTAGCTTGCCCCGTAGAGGAAGGAGTAGTTCATTTCGACTTTGATGCCCAGTTCCGCGGCCGCGGCGTTCGCGCCCTGCGCAAAGCCGTACCCGTAGCGGTTGACCGCGGGGTTGGTGCCGCCGCCGCCGCCGCTGAAGGCCAGCTTGGTGAAGCCTTCCTTCACGACCGCGTAGCCGGCGAAGTAGCCGCACTGTTCTTCCTGGAATGCCATGGATACGACATTGGGCAGCGCCTTGCCGTCCGCGTCGGAGAGCGGCCAGCCGTCAATGAACACGAACTTCACGTCCGGGAAATCGACCGCGGCCTTGGTCAGCGAAGCGGCCTGCAGGAAGCCCGCGGCCACAATGATCTTCGCGCCGCCGTCGGCCGCAGCCTTCATGGCGTCATAGCGGTCGTCATCGGTCGCCTGATCGCCGTTGGCAGGCTGATAATACTTGTAGCTCACTTCGTTCTTGGCGGCGTATCCCTTCACGCCGTTCCAGGTGCCCTGGTTGAAGGACTTGTCTTTCAGTTGCCCGACGTCGGTAACGAACGCGACCTCGTACTTGCCGTCGGCAGACGTCATGGTGTCTTGAATCTCGTCAGGATTCACAGCGGTTTCCGCCATCGCGCCGAGCAAGCTCAGCAGCATCGCCAGCGACAAAAGAACAGTCAGGACCTTTTTCATTTCCTTGCCTCCTAATTTTTTCTCATTTTTCTGCAACCGACAATGAGAATCTGTCAGTGAAAGCATAGCATATGCATGGGTGGATTTCAAGTCGTTTCGGCAATGATGATCCCCCCGTTTTGGGATAGCCGGGACGGCCTCGGACCCCTGCGTTCGGGGACGGGATCCGCTCAGGGAGAACCCTTCCACACTCAGCCATACCGGCCGGAACCGGGGACTGGACGTCAGGTTCGGCCTGTTCATCCGCCGGGATCCCTGCGCCGTCCCGGCTGAACAGGGTCCCGGGGCAGCACGCGCTTCCGGAGTGATGGCGGACCTCCTCGTTGCTCCCTGTTTCATCAGGCTGCAGGCTGATACCGCGCCCGCCTTGCCGCAGGGAAAAGAAGGCCGGAAAGAACGCGGGCAGGGTCCGGCGGGAAGGCTGCGCCGGGCATCGTCACATTCCCGGTTGCGCCGGACCTCCGGCGCTGATATCCTGATGTACAGCAAAGCGGAAAGTCGCAGGCCCCTGCCGCCGCATCACGGGTGATCGGGCGGGGCGTGCGCAGGGAGGAAAGGGATATGCCAAAGTCCAACGCGCTGGTCGCCCAGTCCGGCGGGCCCTCGCCCGTCATCAACGCCTCGCTGCAGGGCGTCGTGGAGTCCTGCCTTTCATCCGGAAACGTGAGCCGCGTGTTCGCCGCCCACCACGGCATCGAGGGGGTGCTGCTGGAGGAGCTGCTGGACATGGGCCGCCAGGCTCCGGAGGAACTGGCACGGCTCAGGCACACCCCCGCCGCCGCGGCAGGCTCCTGCCGCTACAAGCTCAGGGATGGCTACGGGGCGGACTACCGGCGCATCCTGGATGTGTTCCGCGCGCATGACATCCACTATTTCTTCTATATCGGCGGTAATGACTCCATGGATACCGCGCACAAGGTCGACACGCTGGCACGGGAGCAGGGATACGGGCTGCAGGTGATGGGCGTTCCCAAAACGATCGACAATGACCTGGGGGACGAGGGGCGCACCCTCATCGACCATACTCCGGGCTATGGAAGCTGCGCGCGTTACTGGGCCAACCTGATCCGCAGCGTCGGGGAGGAAAACCGCGCGATGCGCCCCTCCGAGTGCGTCAGCGTCTTCCAGGCGATGGGGCGGGATGCCGGCTTCATCACGGCTTCCGCGCGCCTGGGCGACCCGAAGCGGGAGATGCCGCTGCTGCTTTTCCTGCCGGAGAGCGGCTTCACGGGGGAAGCGCTGCTGGACAGGGTGAATGAGACGCTGAAGAAACACGGCCGGGCCATCGCGGTCGTATCAGAGAGCTTTATGACCGACGAGGGGAGCCGCAGGGTGGACGGCTTCGGGCATGTCGAGTACGGCGCCAGCGGGACCACCGCCATGCAGATGGTGGTCAGCCTCCTCAACCGCAGCAAGCTGGCCGCGAGGGGGCAGGCGACCGGGCAGATCCCCGGCGTCCTGCAGCGCTGCGCCTCGCTGGAGGCCTCTGACACGGACCGGGAGGAGGCCTATCTGCTGGGGCAGAAGGCGGCGGAGTATGCCTTCTCCGGCCTGTCCGGGCGGATGGCGACGATCCTGAGGGTGACGGACACGCCCTATAGGGTGCGCTATGACCACGTGCCGCTGGAAACCGTCGCCAACACGGCCCGCAGGCTGCCGCGGGAATGGATCGCGCCCTCCGGCACCGACGTGACGGATGACTTTGTCCGCTACGCCCACCCGCTCATCGGGGAGGCGGCGGCGCGGTATGAAAGCGAGGGAGGGCTGCTGCGCTTCGCACGTCTGGATTACACGCATGAACCCAAAAAACTGCCGGCGTATACGCCCTGCGGGTTTTAGGGCCGTTCGTCCGAGAAATCAAACGCCGGTCAGGGGACGGGGACTGGATCCCCGGGCTGACCCATTGTTCGCGCCTTGTTTTTGACAACACCGTAGACGGTCACGCTCAGGACCACCAGCGCCGCGCCCAGCAGGGACAGCGCGCCGGGATCCTCCCCCAGGAAAAGGAAGACCCAGAGGGGATTGAACACGGGCTCCACGTTGGCCATGATGGAGGCCGTCACAGGGTGCAGGGCGGTCCGCATCCCGGCGGTGAAGAGCAGGTACCCGGCGGACAGGCAGACCCCCATGGCCAGGATGCCCAGAAGCGGCTTGAGCTCAAGGGAGAAGCCCTTGTCAAAGGGGATATACAGCAGGAAAAGGAGGCTGAGCAGGCTGCCCAGGTAGGTATAGTCCGCCGGATCGGTGTCGGGAAAGCGCGCGGCGAAGAACACCAGCGCGTACGTGAAGGCGGACAGGAGGGCCAGCGCGTCCCCCGGCAGGCTGCCGCGTCCGAAGCCGCCCATGAAGCACAGAAAAATACCGCTCAGGGCCGCGAGGCTGGCTAAAATGTCGGTCAGGCCCGGTTTCTGGCCCCAGAAGATCCAGCTGCCAAAGATGACCACGACGGGCATGGCGTACTGCAGCACGATCGCGTTGGCGGCGGTGGTCAGCTTGTTGGCGAGGATGAACAGCACCGAGGTGCTCATCACCCCCAGCGCCCCCAGCCAGACCCCCTTGCCGAAAACCGGCCTGAAGGTCTTTCTGGACAGGCCGAACACAAGCACCGCCATCAGGGACCGCGCGCCGATGATGGAGAAGGCGGACCAGGGCACCCACTTGCTCAGCAGGCCGGAAAAGCTCCAGGCCACGCTGGCCAGCATGATCAGCAGGGCGCCGCCGGGCCCCTTCCTGTTTTGCATGTCGTTGTCTCCGCTGTGCTTTATGCAGATGAGGTGTTGAACGAAGATCAGGGGTTTGCCCGCTAGATCCGCCAACAGATCTCCTCCCGGCGCGGGCCGGTGGAGAGGATGGTGATGGGGGTGCCGACCAGCCGCTGGACCGTTTCCACGTACTCGCGGCATTTGCGGGGCAGCTTGTTGTACACGGTCTCTCCCCGGATGTCCGTCTTCCAGCCCGGCAGCACCTCGTACACCGGTTTGACGCGCTTCAGATCCGGCGTGACCGGGAAATGGCGGATGATGTTTCCGTCCAGCTCATAGGCGACGCAGACAGGGATCTCCTCCAGATAGCCCAGCACGTCCAGGTTGGTCATGGCAAGGGAGGTCGCGCCCTGCACCAGGCAGCCGTAGCGCGTGGCGACCGCGTCAAACCAGCCCACGTCCCGTGGCCGCCCCGTCTTCGCGCCGTATTCGCCCGCGTCCCCGCCGCGGCGGCGCAGTTCCTCCGACTCGTCCCCCGTGATCATGCTGGGAAAGACGCCGGCGCCTACGCTGGAGGAATAGGCCTTGGTGACCGCGATGACCTCGGTGATGGCCCAGGGGGGGATGCCGGCGCCCACGGCGGCAAAGCCGGCCAGGGGCGAGGAAGAGGTGGTAAAGGGGTAGATGCCGTGGTCCGGGTCGCGCAGCGCGCCCAGCTGGCCCTCCAGCAGGATCCGCTTGTTGGCCTTGAGCGCCTCATGCAGGTAGGCGGTGGTATCCCGCACATAGCCCTTGATGCGCTGGCCCAGAGCGTAGTATTTCTCCGTCAGGGCGGCCGCGTCCAGCGGCGCCTTGTGGTAGAGGTGCTCCACCAGGATGTTCTTCTTGACCAGGCTCTGCTCCAGCCTGTCCCTGAGCAGCGCCTTGTCATCGAGCTGGCAGACCTGGATGCCCAGCTTCGCGTACTTGTCGCTGTAGAAGGGCGCGATGCCGGACTTGGTGGAGCCGAACTTGCGGTCCGCCAGGCGCTCTTCCTCCCAGGTGTCCATCTGCACGTGGAAGTCCATCAGCACCTGGGCGCGGTCGGAGATCAGCAGGCTGGGCTCGGGGATGCCCCGCTCCTTCAAGGTCTCCAGCTCCGCCAGCAGCGCCTCGATGTCCAGCGCCACGCCCGGGCCCAGGATGTTGACCACCCCGGGGCGGAAGACGCCGCTGGGCAGCAGGTGCAGGGCAAACTTGCCGTGCTCGTTGATGATGGTGTGCCCGGCGTTGGCCCC
>CAZVSG010000062.1:0-9736 GCA_964629345.1 uncultured Christensenella sp.
TCCATGCGCCGACACGCATGACGCCTTGATAACGGGTGCGTTTCCCGTCCGCTCCTACTCAGTTTTCCTTTTCGGGCGGCCCTTGGAAGCCCATTCGCCGGATGCCTTCATGCCGCATTCACACCCCTGTCGGCTCTCTTTGTTTCAGGCGGGTCCGGGTACTCTTCTTCCTCATCGGTCTGTCCGCATCTTACCGCCGGGGATCCGCGCTGTCAAGCGGCCGGTTCCTTGACTTGATCCCTCAATTTTGATAGAATCCACCCATGTTTTTGAGTGGTTTGAAGGGTTTTCGGGACAGGCTGGCAGTGTTGGCCCTTGTTTTTTCAATGTTTGCCTTCGTTGGCGCCGGGGCGGAAAGCGGGAAAACCATCCTGCTGACCTTCACAGGCGACTGCACCCTGGGCAGCGAAGACCGACTGCAGGAGAAAAGCTATTCCTTCAACACCTATATCAGCCAGTACGGATATGGCTATCCTTTTGCGAAGACAAAGCAGCTCTTCGAGCAGGATGACCTCACCATCGCCAACCTGGAGAACGTCTTTTATGACGCCGAAACGGGCAAGGCCAAAAAGACCTATAACTTCAGGGGGCCTTCGGACTATGTGCGCATCCTGACCGAAGGAAGCGTTGAGGTGGCTTTCCTGGGCAACAATCACATCCTGGATTACGGGAAAGCAGGCGCGGAAAGCACCATCAAGGCGCTGGAAACCCAAGGCATCGCCTGGTTTGGCACCAATGAAGGGCTGAACAGCGTCCATATCTATGAGAAGGACGGGATCAGGATCGGCTTTATCGGCGGATATGCCAGCTACTGGATCATCAGCCGGGAAGAGCTGACGGCGTCCATGGAAGAATTGAAGGATGCGGGATGCAATGCCATCGTGGCCGTCATGCACGGCGGCGCCGAGTATTCCGTGATGAGGGACAGGTACCAGCAGCGAATGGCGTCCTGGCTGGCCCGAAACGGCGCCGACGTGATCATCGGGCATCATCCCCACGTCGTGCAGGGAATGGACATCATTGAAGACGTGTCGGTCGTCTATTCGCTGGGCAACTTTTCCTTTGGCGGCAACCGCGAACTGCGCGCCCAATATGCGCTGCTTGCCCGGGTGGAGCTTCGGTTTGATGAACGCCTCGTCTACCAGGGCCACCGGATCAACCTGATCCCCGTCAGCCCTTCGGGCACGACGGAGATGAACAACTACCAGCCGGTGATCCTTTCGGGGCAGGCGGCCCTGAAAGCCATGGCGCTCGCGCAGCGGGACACCGCCTTTCAGCTTGCGCCGTATCTGGAGGGCATCGGCGCGCTTCAGCCTTTCGTCCCGGCAGTTCAAACGGAGCAGAGCGCTGACACTGACCCTGAAACCAGATAGGCAGCGGGGTTTTTGACCTTCCGGAACAGAGGGCCTGAAACCAAAAAGTACAGGACAGCGGGTCCTTTGGAAAATGAAGAAAAATCTTATGTATTTTGCGGTAAGACCCCGGCATTCCCCGGGGTCTTAACCTTTCATTTTTAACCAGATTATGCTATAATGGAAAGCGTTCAGGGCAGGAGCAGAAAACGGCCCTGCGGACGAAGAAAAAGAGGTAGCGCATGTCTTTGAACAATCATCAGGACGTCAGCGCGATGGCCACGCACGTGGATGCCGCGTATGACGAAAAACAGATACAGGTTCTGGAAGGGCTGGAGGCGGTCCGGAAAAGGCCCGGGATGTACATTGGATCGACCGACCAGAACGGACTTCACCACCTGGTCTACGAGATCGTGGACAACTCCATCGACGAAGCCCTTGCCGGCTACTGCACCCACATCCGGGTCACGCTGCACCCGGACGGTTCCCTGAGCGTCTCCGATGACGGCCGCGGTTTTCCCGTCGGTCTGCATCCCAAGCTGAAGCGCCCCGCGGTGGAGGTCTGCCTGACTGTGCTGCACGCGGGCGGCAAGTTTGGCGGGGAGGGCTACAAGGTGTCCGGCGGCCTGCACGGTGTCGGCGCTTCCGTGGTCAATGCCCTGTCAAGGCACATGGAGGTCCTCGTCTACCAGAACGGGCGCGTCTATCAGCAGGAATACAACCGCGGGAAGATCGAGTATGACCTTCGCGTCACAGGTGCTGCGGACCATACCGGCACGGCCGTGCGCTTTTGGCCGGACATCAAGACGCCGGAGAACCCGGACGGGATCTTTGAACCGGACGCGGTCTTCCGCTTTGACATCCTGCAGGGACGGATGCGCGAGATGGCCTTCCTGAACAAGGGGGTCCGCATCGAGATCACGGATGAGCGCACGGAACCGGCGGAATACAGGAATTATCACTTTGAAGGCGGCATCGTCGAGTTTGTCAAGTATATCAACAAGAACAGGACGCCGCTGCACCCGGAGCCCATCTACATCGAGGGGCTGAAGAACGAGGTGGCGGTTGAGATCGCCCTGCAGTACAACGACTCCTATCAGGAAAATACCTTCGCCTTCGCCAACAACGTCCGCACCCCGGAGGGCGGCACCCATCTGGTCGGGTTCTACACCGCGCTGACCCGCGCCGTGAATGATTATGGCCGCCGCTACAAGATCCTGAAGGAGGCGGACGCCAACCTCAAGGGCGAGGACGTCAGGGAAAGCCTTGCCGCAGTCGTTTCCGTCAAGCTCAGGGAGCCGCAGTTTGAGGGGCAGACAAAGTCCAAACTGGGCAACTCCGAGGTGCGCGGGATCGTCGACAGCCTGGTGTTTGAGCAGATCAGCGCGTACCTGGAGGAGAATCCGTCCGTCGCCCGCGTGATGCTGGACCGCTGCCTGGGCGCCGCGCGTGCCCGGGAGGCCGCCCGGAAAGCCCGTGAGATCGCGCGCCGCAAGACGGTGCTGGAATCCGCATCCCTGCCCGGCAAGCTGGCGGACTGCAGCGAAACCAACCCGGCCTTGTGCGAGATCTTCCTGGTGGAGGGCGACTCCGCCGGCGGTTCGGCCAAGTCCGGGCGCAACCGTGAGTTTCAGGCCATTCTGCCGCTGCGGGGCAAGATCCTCAACGTTGAGAAGACCCGCCTGGACCGCGTGCTGATGAATGAGGAGATCAAGAACATGATCACCGTCTTCGGCTGCGGCATCGGGCAGGATTTTGACCTGTCCAAGCTGCGCTACCACCGCATCGTGTGCATGACGGATGCCGACGTGGACGGCGCGCACATCCGTGTGCTGATGCTGACTTTCTTTTACCGCTACATGCGCCCCCTGATTGAAAAGGGCTATGTGTACATCGCGATGCCTCCCCTTTACAAGGTCACCAAGAACAAGGTGGAGCGCTACGTCTACAACGATGAGGCGCTGGAAGCGCTGCTCAACGAGATCGGGCGGGATCCCAAGCCTGAGCTGCAGCGATACAAAGGCCTCGGGGAAATGTCCGCCGAGCAGCTATGGGTCACCACGATGAACCCCCAGACCCGCACCATGATGCAGGTCACCGTGGCGGATGCCATCGCAGCCGACGAGACCTTTACCCTCCTGATGGGCGACCAGGTGGAGCCGCGGCGGCAGTTTATTGAGCAGAACTACAACATGGTGGCCGATCTTGATATCTGAGCGTGAAGAAACGGGCGGTAGGACATAATGAGCGACATCAATGACAGACTGGTCTCGACCGAGCTTGAAAAAGAAGTAAAGAAATCATTCATCGCCTATTCCATGGCGGTGATCGTAAACCGCGCGCTTCCCGACGTGCGCGACGGCCTGAAGCCGGTGCACCGCCGCATCCTGTATGCGATGAGCGAACTGGGCATGACCAGCGACAAGCCCTACCGCAAAAGCGCGCGCATCGTGGGGGACGTGCTGGGCAAATACCATCCGCACGGCGATTCCTCCGTGTATGACGCGATGGTCCGCCTGGCGCAGGATTTCTCCATCCGCTACCTTTTGGTGGACGGCCAGGGGAACTTCGGCTCGGTGGACGGCGACCAGGCCGCGGCCATGCGCTATACCGAAGCGCGGATGAGCCGGATCGCCGGACACCTCATCGGCGAGATCGACAAGGACACGGTCGATTTCTATCCCAATTTCGACGAGTCGCTCATGCAGCCGACCGTATTGCCGAGCCGGTTTCCCAACCTGCTGGTCAACGGCTCATCCGGCATCGCGGTCGGCATGGCGACCAACATCCCCCCGCACAACCTCAGCGAGGTGATTTCAGGCACCATCGCCATGATCGACGATCCGGACATCACCCTTGACCAACTGACGGAGCATATCAAAGGCCCGGATTTTCCCACAGGCGGCATCATCCTCGGGCGCGCGGGCATCCGGGAGGCGTACTTTACCGGCCGGGGACGCATCACCGTGCGAGGGAAAAGCGAGGTGGAGACCCTGCCCAACGGCCGCACCCGCATCGTCATCACGGAGATCCCCTATATGGTCAACAAGGCCAGGATGATCACCAAGATCGCTGAACTGGTCCATGAGAAGCGACTGGACGGCATCAGCGACATCCGGGACGAGTCTGACCGTGACGGCATGCGCATCGTGATCGAGCTCAAGCGGGACGCGCAGAGCAGCGTCGTGCTCAGCTTCCTGTACAAGCACACTCAGCTCCAGGATACGTTCGGCGTGATCATGCTGGCGCTGGTGGACGGACAGCCGCGCCTTCTGACCCTGAAGGAGGCGATCCATCACTATATCCGCCATCAGGAGGACGTGATCACCCGCAGGACACGGTACGACCTGGACAAGTCACTGGCCCGCGCGCATATTCTGGAAGGTCTGCTCAAGGCGCTTGGTGATATCGACGCCATCGTGCACCTGATCCGTTCGTCAAAGGATACGGCGGAGGCGAAACAGGGGCTGATGGACCGATTCGCTTTCAGCGACAAGCAGGCCCAGGCCATCCTGGACATGCGCCTTGCCCGCCTGACAAACCTTGAGGCGGACAAGCTGCAGGCGGAGTACGGGGAGACCCGGAAGACCATCGCCTTTCTGGAGGCCATCCTTGCGGATGAGCACAAGCTGCTGGGCGTCATCAAGGAGGAACTTTCCCTCATCCGTGAGAAATACGGCGACGAGCGCAGGACGGAGATCAAGGACGTTGAGGGCGAGATCGACATCGAGGATCTGATCCCCAAGGACGACATGGTGGTCACCCTTTCGCATTTCGGCTATGTCAAGCGGCTTTCGCAGTCGACCTACCGCGCCCAGGCCAGGGGCGGCAAGGGCGTCTCCGCGCTGGCCCTGAGGGAAGAGGACTACACGGAGCAGCTGTATACTGTCTATTCCCATGATGACCTGCTTTTCTTCACCAGCCAGGGCCGCGTCTACAGCGTCAAGTGCTATGAGATCCCGGAGGCGGGCCGCGCGGCGCGGGGGACCGCCATCGTCAACATCCTGCCGCTTCTCCCGGATGAGAAGGTGACCAACATGATCCCCGTGCCGGTGGAGGACAGGGAGAGCCAGTTCCTCATCATGGCCACGCGCTTTGGGCTGATCAAGAAGACCCCGCTGAAGGAGTTCCGCAGCAACCGGAGCGCCGGCCTGATCGCGGTGAAGCTTCGGGAAGGCGATTCCCTGATCGGCGCTGTGCTCATCGAGGGCGGCGACGTGATGCTCGGGACCCGCCGCGGCAAGGCCATCCGTTTTACGGACAGCCAGATCCGTCCCTCCGGCCGCGCCAGCATGGGGGTGAGGAGCATGAGGCTTGAGGCGGATGATGAGGTCATTTCACTGGCGTCCATCGAGGAAGGCGCGCATGTGCTCTGCGTAACGGAGCTGGGGTACGGCAAGCGGACCGATCCTGATCTGTACAGGACGACCAGCCGCGCGGGCAAAGGCATCAAGGCGATGAACCTGACGGACAAGACCGGGCTTCTGGCGGCGCTTCTGATGGTGCAGGAAGACGAGGACATCCTGCTCATCACCGACGACGGGACCATCATCCGCACCCCGGCGGATACCGTCAGGCAGACCGGGCGCAGCACCCAGGGCGTGCGGCTGATGAAGGTGGCGGAAAGCAGCAGGATCGTGGATGTCGCGCGCGCTGTGAAGGAGGAGGCCGCTCCCGGGCCTGCCGCCGTCCCGACTCATGAAGGGCAGGACCCAATGGATGACTTTGGCAGCCAGGCTGCGGAAGAGGGCGCGGACGGCGAGGGAGCGGAAACGGATCTGTAGGTTCCCAGGCCGCATGGGCGCTATGGGAGGCGGGCTTCTTACCGCCTCCTTTTTTCTTTGCCAAAGACCGAAAGGCTGATATAATAAGCAATATGACAACACGGCAGCGCTCCCTGCTGGGGGGCATTTCCATCCTGGGCATCGCCGGCCTGATCTGCAAGGTCGTCGGTGTTTTATACAGGATCCCTCTGGCAAACCTCATCGGTTCGGAAGGAATCGGCGTTTATCAGCAGGTGTTCCCCAGCTACAACCTCCTGCTGACAATCTCCTCCGCCGGCATCCCGGTGGCCATTTCACGCATGGTGGCCTCCCGCCTGGCGCTGGGCCAGGTCCGCAGCACAAACAGGATCTTCCGGATCGCCCTTCCGATCCTGACCGCCCTGGGTGCCCTGAGCACAGTCCTGATGCTCCTGTTCAGCCCGCAGCTCGCGCGGGCGACCGGCACGCCGGAGTCCGTCCTGGGCTTTCGCCTGATCGCGCCGAGCGTACTGCTGGTCTGCGTGATCAGCGCTTTCCGCGGGTACATGCAGGGACAGCGCCGCATGGTCCCCACGGCGGTCAGCCAGCTGATCGAGCAGGTGGGCAAGGTCGGCCTCGCGCTGCCCCTCGCGTACAGTTTCATGCTGCGCGGCGGCTACGCCATGGGGGCGGCGGGGGCACTGCTGGGCACGTCCATCGCGGAAGCCGCGGCTCTCCTGTACATGGCGGCCGATTACCTTTTTTTGAGGCCTCAGCTGGTCAAGGCAGTGTCAGCTGACCTGGAGCGGCCGGCAGACTGGCGCAGGCTGTCGCGGGAGCTTGTTTTTTCCGCCGTGCCCATCACCATCGGCGCCTGCATCGTGCCGCTGGCGGGAACGGTGGACAGCTTCATGCTTGTCCGGCTGATGCAGGCATATCTGCCCGCGGAGGAAGCCTTATCCCATTACGGGATCTATTCCGGCCTGGTCATCCCGCTCATCAACGTGCCCACGGCGCTGGCCATGGCCATGGCCTCGAACTTAGTGCCCTCCATCTCTTCAAAGCGCGCCTCCGGGGACAGGGAGGGGATCAGGCGGGACTCGACGGCCGGACTGCGCCTCGCGATGGTGATCGGGCTTCCCAGTTCAGTGGGGATGAGCCTGCTGGCTGAACCCGTCCTTTTCCTGCTTTTCGGCGGGGGACAGTACACACCCGGACAGCTGCGCCTGGGCGGGCAGCTGCTCAGCGTGAGCGCGCTCACCATCGCGGTGTTTACCCTGGTCCAGGCCTCCAGCGGCATTCTGCAGGGTCTGTATAAACAGAGGATCCCGATGTATACCCTTCTGGCCGGGGTGGCGGTGAAGATCCTGATCAACTATGCCGCGGTCAGGCTGCCGGGGGTAAACATCTTCGGCGCGCCCTGGGCGTCCCTTATCTGCTACATCCTCAGCGCGGGACTGAATATCCTTTACGTCGCCAGATACGCCGGGATGAGGATCGATCTGCGGGAACTGCTGCTGCGCCCCGTCCTCGCGACCCTGGCCATGACCATCCCGGTCCTGGGCTCGGTTTTAGCATTCGGGACCAGGCTGCAGCGGAGCTGGCCGCTCATGGGGGTGACCGTCCTTACGGCTGTCGTGGTCTTTGGCGCGGCTGCCCTGAAAACCGGCGCAGTCAAGCAGAGCGACCTTCCCTCAAGATTCAGGAAAGGAAAATGAATGCACCAGATCACTGTTGTGGCCCTTGGACCGGGATCCCCTGACCTGTTGACCCTCGGCGCGCTCAAGCAGATGAAAAGAGCGCGACATGTCGTACTGCGGACAGCGCGCCACGGCGCCGCAGCGCTGCTGGCCCGGGAAGGGATCGCCTTTGACAGCCTGGACAGCCTGTATGAACAGAGCCTTGATTTTGACACGCTCACCCAGCTCGCGGCGGGGCAGCTGATGGACAGGGCTTCCCGGCAGGCCCTGACCTATGCCGTTGCAGATCCCAACCGGGACGAGACCGTCCGCAGGCTTCTGACCTTTGCCGGCGGAAACATCAGGATCCTGCCGGGGGTTGCCCTTGAGACGGCGATGATTTCGCAAAGCGATGCCGCGGGCGGCATGCTGATCGCCAGCGCCGTGGATCTGGTTGTCCATAATGCCCAGCAGCCGGTTTGCGTGGTGGAGGTGGACAGCAGGAGGCTGGCGGGCGAGGTCAAGCTGAAGCTGCTTGAAAAATTCGGCGAAGAGGCGGAGATCCGGTTTTTTCCGCCTTCGGAATCATCCGTCCGCAAAGGTCTCCGGATGTCCCTGTGCGAACTGGACCGTCAGCCGCGCTATGACCATACTGCCGGTTTCATCGCCTTCCCTTCTGGGCTCCTTGAGAAAACAGCGTTTGATCCTGAAGACCTGCTGGCCCTGATGCGAAGGCTGCGCGCGTCGGACGGCTGCCCCTGGGACAGGGAACAGACCCACCGGTCCCTGGCAAAATACCTGGTGGAGGAAGCGAACGAGGCATCCTGCGCGCTGATGGAAGAGAGCTGGGAAGAGGCCGCGGACGAACTGGGCGACGTCTTTCTGCAGCTGGCTTTCCATGCTGTCATGGGGGAGGAGCACGCCACCTTCACCTGGGGTGACATGCTGCGCGCCATCTGCCGAAAGCTCATCAGGCGGCACCCGCATGTTTTTGGCGAACTCAAACTGGATACCTCGGGGGAGGTCCTGAGAAACTGGGACCTGATCAAGCAGAAGGAGCGCGGAGAGAGCGGTCCCGGCGAAGTGATGGAGAACATCTCCAAGGGGCTTGCTTCGTTATTACGGGCTGAAAAGGTGCAGAAACTGGCGGCCAGGGCAGGCTTTGACTGGAGCAAGCCGGAAGAAGCCCTTGAAAAGGTGCATGAGGAGGCAGATGAACTCGCAAATGCGATAAAGGACGGCAAAGGCGCGGAAGAGGAGCTTGGCGATCTGCTGTTCTCCTGCATCAACACAGCGCGTCTGATGGGCTTGTCGGCCGATGAAACCCTCAGAAAAGCGACGGATAAGTTTATCCGGCGCTTCGTATGGATGGAAAATGAGATAAAAAGTGAAAACAAAAGCCTGAATATGTTGACAATCAACGATTTCGGGGTATACTGGGAGCGAAGTAAAGGATAGACACGGTCATTTTACTTCCAAAACTGACAAAGAGGAGGGATGTACATGAATAAAACAGAATTGATTGCCGCCGTGGCAAAAGCAACTGAACTGAAGAAAGTAGACGCCGACAAGGCGGTCAACGCAGTCATCACGACCATCCAGAAGACGCTCAAGAAGGGCGAGAAGGTTCAACTCATCGGCTTTGGCACCTTCGAATCGAGGAAACGCCCGGCCCGTGTCGCGCGCAACCCGCGCACCGGCGAGGAGATCAAGGTGAAGGCTTCCAAGGCCCCCGCCTTCAAGGCCAGCAAGGCGTTCAAGGATCAGCTGAACTGACGTTCATTTTTCAGTCTCAAAACTGCTGCGCCACGGCGCGGCAGTTTTATTAGTTCCCTTGCTGATTATGAATAGATGAAAGGTCAATATGCGACTGGACAAGTTTCTGAAGGTTTCCCGCATCATCAAGCGCCGCACCGTTGCCAAGGAAGCCTGTGACGGCGGACGCGTCAGCATCAACGGCCGC
>CAZVSG010000062.1:9746-13255 GCA_964629345.1 uncultured Christensenella sp.
CAAGCACCTGACCCTTCAGGACGCCACGCACGGCGTGACGCTCCATGCCGCCGCACCGATCCAGCAGGCGACCTTGCTGGTGCTGAGGCCCGAGCGAAAGCCGCGAAGCGTCAGCATCAACGGCCGCGCCGCGAAAGCGGGGGCAGAGGTCAGGGAAGGCGACGCGCTTGAGATCCGCTTCGGCAGCCGTGTGGGGCGCTACGAGGTGATCCGTATCCAGGAAACGGTGCGAAAGGAATCAGCGGCCGAAATGTACCGTGTCCTGCAGGAGGATGAAACGGTCATGGCTGAACGGAACGGCTGAAACGGGGGACTCACAAAGCCCTGATTGATCTTGGCCTTTCCGATGTTTTCATTCTTCATCAAAGCCTGCTCCCGTTTGGAAGCAGGCTTACTGATGCCAGGATGCCTGGGACAGAAGTCGATTTACCCGCAGATGCTTCGATTGCCCGGCCGCTCACAGATTGAACAGTCAATGCGGAGCGTCTCTTCCCTGATGCGCGTCCAGCCATTCGTCCCTCAGCGCGGCGTACAGGGCGACATCGGCTTGTTCCCCTTTGTAGTACAGGCGCGAGCGCAGGACGCCCTCCAGCCGCATCCCCGCTTTTTCCATCACCCTGCCGGAAGCGCGGTTCCGCACGTCGTGCTGGGCTTCGATGCGGTTGATGCCGTGTTCCTCAAACATCAGGCGCAGGAAGGCAGTGAGCGCTTCGGTCATCAGGCCCTGGCCCCAGCAGTCCTTTGCCAGGGAAAATCCCGCTTCCGCGGAGTTGTTCTGCCAGTCGCGCCATACCAGGCCTATGGTGCCGATCATCCGCAGGTCTCTCTGCCTGATAATGGCAAAGGAAGAAAGACCCCTCAGCCTGTTTTGGGAGAGGATGCCCCGAAGGACGGAGCGCGTCTGGGAAAGGGTCTTGTGAGGATCCCAGAACACGAAGCGCGCTACTTCCGGATCGCAGGCCCAGGCATGGAACTGCCGGGCGTCACGGCGCTTCGGCGTGCGCAGCAGGAGCCTTGGGGTCTGGATGCAGCTTTCATGCCATAAACCGCCCGGGCCTCTGAGCAGCTTTGCGAACCAGGGCGATTCCGATATTGCTTTCATCAGCCGTTCCTGTTCATACAGCCTGTCAATGCCAGAACGGGCTGTTTTGATCCGGGATCTCGGCGGTGCTTTTCCGCGCCGTATATGGCCGTCAGGATGCCGAAGGCCAGCAGGAACAGGAACAGGATGATCAGGGCTGCCATCGCCCAATGTCCGGTTTTCTGCGCCATGGATGCCCTCCTTTGCTTCAATTCCTGAGCTACGTGGACTGACTGATAAAACCTTATGTGACAGCGGCGCACCCGCCCGGGTCATTTTTTATTCAGCAGCTGGCCTGCGGGTACGGCGCGGGGCGCACCGAGGGTTTCAGCATGCCTTCCCCCTGTGGAAAAATCCGTTCGCTGAGTTCCTTTTGCGCCATGAGCAGGCCCAGGCAGGTCTTCGCGTCCTCGATCTCTCCGCGCATGACCATGGATACGGCTTCCGACAGCGGCAGGCGGACGACGCGCAGGAACTCATCAGGGTCGGTGTGGGCGGCGGCCTGGATCAAGTCGGTCGCAAGATAGAGCGCGATGCGTTCCGTGCAGAAGCCGGGCGTTGTGACCACGTGGGCCAGTTTCTGCCATTTTCTGGCGATCAGCCCCGTTTCCTCCTCCAATTCACGCCTCGCGCAATCAAAGGGGTCCTCCTTCGCGTCATCCAGTTTGCCGGCGGGGATCTCCAGGGTAAACCCATCGATCGCCACGCGGTGCTGGCGCACCAGGGTGACGTACCCTCTGGCGTCCACCGGCACCACTGCCGCGGCGCCGTTGTGCAATACGATCTCACGCTCCGCTTCCCTGCCGTCTGGAAGCAGGACCTGCCACTTTTCGACTGTGATGATCCTGCCCTTATAGAGCGTCTCGCCGGAGATGACCGTTTCCTTCAGTTCGCTGCCCATCTGCTTCCCACCTTCCTGTCACAGTATACCTGTGCCGCGTCCCCTACCGCAAGTGACGCTGTGTGAATGGCCGTGGCACAGGGGATAATTGAAAGCGGAGCCGGCCGGCTCCGCTGCGTGAATGAAGACGCTGGGTATCAGGGATTGACGGGGGTCGGCTCAGCGACCGCTTCAGGGGTTGTCCCGTCTGTGGGAGCTGGTTCCTGCGGGACCAGCAGTTTCTGGATCATCTGCATCAATACGGGGCTTTCCTCAGGCATCGCGGCGGTCAGCTTCTCCAGCAGTGCCGGAATGGCCTTCTGTATGCTCGCTTGCAGCAGGGCCTTGTCTTCCTCGCTCAGGCCGCTCTCTTTGATGACCATGGCTGTTGTGCCTTCAAGCTGCGGAACCGCCGGCTGCTCATCAGTATTTTTGGAGGAAACCGAGAGGCTCAGCAGGGGTTCGGGAGAATTCATCGACAGGCTGAGGGAGAAATCGCTCTCCATGGTGTCCAGGCGGCTGCCGCCGTTGAGTTTCAGACCAATATTCATCCCGCCCATGTTCAGGTCAAGGGTCACCTGTGTGTTCATGCTGGGCAGTTCAGATGTCGTCTTGACGTTCAGTTTCATCATGGTATCCATGAAGTTCAGCCCGCTGAGAATGTCTTTTTCGATCGCTGCCCAGTCGAGCGGCGCGGGCTTTTCAGTCTCGCCGGCCGTGAAGGTGGAAGCTTTGCCGATCAGCTTGACGCTGAGGGTGGTGTTGCCGCCTTCCCCGGTGAAGAGAACATCGATCTTTGCGGGCTGGGAGATGTCCTCAGGCGTTGCCGCGTCGATGTAGAGCGCTTTCTCGCCTTCATATACCCAGCCGGTCAGGATCGTTTTGTCCGGTTCGGCTTTTGCTTTTGCAGCCGTGGCGTCCAATAACATGCCCAGATCGAGGCTTCCTTCGGGCAGTTTGTCGCCCGCCACCTGGCTGACGGAGGCGGTGAGTTTTTCCATGTACTCCTTGTGCGGGACTTCGCCCTTCTTGTACAGGGCAGCCAGCTTCTCCAGCACACCGGCAAGGAAGCGGGTCGTCAGGGTCACCTGTGTACGCTTGGCAAAAGTGCCGTAGCCTTCGATGACAAAACTGCCTTCCTCCGCTTTGAACACGGCGGCAGCCTCCTTGACGATCCCACCCAGGGCTTCAGCGTGGAGCTGGAAGATCCTCAGGGCTTCGTTAGGATCCGGCTGGGTCTGGGACATCTGGCCCATCACTTTTTTGATCATCGCCGGGTCGGCACTCAGCGCCAGACCGGGCAGCATGCTGCTGGTGATGTGGGTTTCAAAGGTCTCCGGATCAGCCGATGCCTGGAAATCCATCAGGGAGGCCGCATCCGTCCCGATCACGGCGGAAACGCCGCTCTTGCCGGCCAGGACTGTGACTTTGAGCCTGTTGATGGCGCTGATGACGGTCGAGATGACGGAGGTAGCTCCCTCCTCAGGCATTTCACCCGTCATCATCGAGAGGATGGCGGCGGCCTGCGGATTGATCTGCACCTTTACC
>CAZVSG010000063.1:0-12973 GCA_964629345.1 uncultured Christensenella sp.
GAATTCGCCTGGACGCCGGCTGAGAATCAGGGCGGCGCGGACTACACCTTCGATCCAAATGAGCGAGACTTTCCAGAACAGGTACGCCTTGTCACAAAAGGTGGTGCGAAAGTTGGGATTGAAGTGACAGGTGTTGGCGATGGACTGGATGGAATACTTGATTGTATGGCTCGTTTAGGTCGAGTAGCTCTTCTCGGATGTACACGGAATTCGGATTTTTCTATCAATTATTATAAGAAGGTGCATGGCCCGGGAATAACCTTAGTCGGAGCACACACCTCTGCTCGACCAGTAGAAAACTCCTATCCCAGCTACTGGACAACCCACGATGACGCTATGGCTATCATGAACTTGATCGCTGGTGGCAGGATGGAATTAGTATCTCTAGTAGAGGAAAAGCATAAACCTGGGGAAGCCCAAGCAGTATATGACCGCTTGGCATCGGAACCCAGTTTCCCAATTGTACAGTTTGAGTGGATCTGAAATTCTGGCAGTTCAGGCAAACCCCATACTCCCGCACGGCACCTCGATACTCCCGCACGCGGCAATGAGAGGGGGGTAGTTCATGTACGAGCGATTCGTCATCAATGCCTCAAAAGTGCGAAAATCGCTTCCAACGCTTATCCCTTGACCGTCTATACAGGGCACCGACATCCCGAAAAAGTGAGGAATATCAACGATAAACCAACAAGACCCGCCTCATTTCGAAGCGGGTCTCATCGTATCAAGCCCTGTGATTTTTGTGGTCGAGGTGCAGGGATTTGAACCCTGGGCCTTTTGGTCCCGAACCAAACGCGCTACCAAGCTGCGCTACACCTCGATGGAGCCAATAAAGGGACTCGAACCCTTGACCTGCGGTTTACGAAACCGCTGCTCTACCAACTGAGCTATATTGGCAGGCCGGTCAAACCAGCGAGGGGTATTGTAGCATAGGACCCAGGGGGCGTCAAACATTTTTCAGCGGTCCAATGCATCCCGGCGCACGGGGTGCAGGGTTGACGTGTCTGATGATCCGCCATATAATCGATATGACAACTGAATCGGCGCATGCATTTGCGTGAAAGCGCGGCGGCAAGGGTGCCGCCAAGGGAAGACGGATGAAAATTCCGCGCTAACCCAGTAACCGTGAAGCTGACAAACGGACAGAGGCCACTGCGAAAGCGGGAAGGCGTCCGGGAGGATGAGGCAAAGCCGGGAGACCTGGATGCATGCTTTGCTCCTGAGGTGGGAAACGCCGGACAAATCCGTCCCGCGGGCAGTTCCTTCTTTGGGGCTGCCCGCTTCTTTTGATCACTGGAGGAGGAATGCCTGTGATGAGAAGGATTCTGGCCCTGGCGCTCTCTTTTCTGTCTGTATTCTGCCTTGCCGCCCTGACGCACGCGGAACGGCTCGTCCTGACGGACATGACGGGGCGAGAAATCAACCTGGAAAGCCCCGCCCGGAGGATCGTGGCACTGCAGCCCGGTGACTGTGAGATCCTTTATGCCATCAGCGCCGGGGGGCTGCTGGTCGGGCGCGGCGAATACTGCAACTATCCTGATGAAGTGCTGGATCTGCCTTCGGTGCAGTCGGGATTTGAGATCAACCTGGAGCAGATCATCGCCCTGGAGCCGGATGTCGTCATCATGACCAAGATGGCGCAGAGGGAAGAGGACTCGAAGAAGCTGGAGGAGGCCGGGATCGCGGTCGTCATCAGCGACGCCCAGACCATCGGGGGTGTGTACGCCGGGATCGAGCTGTTCGGAAGGGTTACGGGCTGTGAAGAAGAGGCTGGCAGACTCATTGGGGAGATGCAGGCTTCCTTTGCACAGATCACAGAAAAAGCCGGCGGAACCCTTGGCGGCAGCATCTACTTTGAGGCGTCTCCGCTGGAGTATGGGCTGTGGACGGCAGGGGCGGGCACCTTCATGGATGAGATCGCGCAGATGCTGAACCTTACGAACGCCTTTGCCGATCTGACGGGATGGCAGGCCGTTTCGGAGGAACAGGTCCTTGCGCGGGATCCGGACTATATCGTAACCACTGCCATCGATTTCGGCCTGGGCCTGACGCCGGTCGAAGAGGTGCTCTCACGCCCCAGCTGGTCAGGAATGAAAGCGGTCAAGGGCGGCAAGGTGTTCAACGCGGATGCCGACGCCATCACCCGGCCGGGACCGAGACTGGCGGAGGCCGCGCAGGATCTGTACGATTTTATCTATGGGCAATAAGAAAGCAATGAATCCCGGCGAGAACAGCGGAGCCCGGCACGTTTCCCCCGTCATCCGCTTTGCGCTGATGGGAGCGGGAACCCTGTTTGTGCTGCTGCTGTGCGTGTCGCTTGGCAGCGTGCCGGTGCCGCTTCAAAAGACGGCTTCCGTTCTGCTGGATGCTCTCGCCGGGCGGACGGCGATCGGAGACAGGGACGCTGTGATCATCCTGACCGTCCGCCTGCCCCGTGTCCTGAGCGTTCTTTTGACCGGCGCTTCGCTGTCCCTCTGCGGCGCGGCGATGCAGGGGCTGCTCAGGAACCCCCTGGCGGACGGAGCCACCCTGGGCGTGTCCTCCGGTGCCTCCCTCGGCGCGATGCTGGCCATCCTGCTGGGCCTGACGCAGGCGGGTTCCATCGGCATGGCGGTGCTCTTTGCCTTCCTGTCCCTGGCGCTGGTCCTCTTTCTGGCTTTCGCTCTGGACAGGTCGCTGTCCACCAGCACCATCATCCTGATCGGCATTGTTTTCACCATGTTTGCCGGCTCCCTGATGAGCCTGCTGATCGCCTTCTCCGGGCCAAAGCTGCGCACGCTCACCTTCTGGACCCTGGGCTCCCTTACCGGCACCGGGTACAGAGACGTGCTCCTCCTCTTCTGCGCGCTTCTCCTCTGCGGGGCGGTGCTGCTGACCCTGGGGAGGGAGCTTGACGCCCTCTCCCTCGGGGAGGAAAGCGCCCGGGGCGTCGGCGTGTCCGTTCGCCGCGTCAAGCTGACCGTCATGGTCGCGGTATCCCTGCTCATTGGCGTCTGCGTGTCCATCGGCGGCTCCATCGGCTTTGTCGGACTTGTCATCCCGCACATCACCCGGCTCCTCACCGGGTCGGCCCACCGGAAACTGCTGCCCGCCTGCGTGCTGTTGGGAGGGGTTTTCCTGATGCTGTGCGATCTGCTGGCGCGCACCCTGCTCAGCCCGGTGGAACTGCCTCTGGGGGTCGTGACCAGTTTCATCGGCGCCGTGTTCTTTGTGTTCATCCTGTCTGACAGCCGAAGGAGGAAGAACGGATGATCACAGCGCGCGGACTTTCTGTCCGCTATGCAAAGGTTTTGGCGCTTCACGGCGTTGACGTGGACCTGCTTCAGGGGCAGTGGCTGATGGCGGTCGGGCCCAACGGCGCCGGAAAATCAACGTTGCTCAAAGCCCTTGCCCAGACGGTGCGCTATGAAGGGACGGTCCGGGTGATGGGGAAACCTGCCCGGGAACTCAGCGCCAGGGAAACGGCCAGGCGCATGGCGGCGCTGCAGCAGAAGCAGTCCCTCTCCTACCCGTTTTCCGTGGAGGAGATCGTCACGCTGGGCAGATATGCGCATCAGAATGCCTTTTCCAGCGGCGACCCCGGGGGACAGGAGAAGGTGGACGAGGCGATCCGCCGCTGCGGCCTTTCCCCTCTCAGGCGGCAGAACGCCCTGACCCTTTCCGGGGGGGAACTGCAGCGTGTCTTCCTAGCGCAGGTGTTCGCCCAGGACGCGCCCATCCTTCTGCTGGACGAACCGGCAAGCCATCTGGACCTGGCCTATCAGAAGGAGATCTTCGACCTGGTGCAGGAATGGCTCAGGGCACCGGGCCGGGCTGTCATCAGCGTAGTGCACGACCTTCAACTGGCCATGCGGTACGGAACGCACGCGCTGCTGCTGAACAAAGGCCGCCGCGAGGCCGCGGGCCCGGTGGGGGAGGTGCTGACGCCGGACAGCCTGACCCGTGCATACGCAATGGACGTGCCGGGGTGGCTTTCCTGGCTGTACGAACCCTGGAAGAGCATGGACATTCCTGAGAAAAGCAAGTATAATCACGCCATCGAAAAAGGGGCGTGAGCATATGAAATGTCAGTTCTGCAATTCCGAGGACAGCCGGGTGGTGGATTCCCGCCCCACCGACGACGGCGCCAGCATCAGGCGCAGGCGCGAGTGCATCGCCTGCGGCAAGCGCTTCACGACCTATGAGAAGGTTGAGACCATCCAGCTGCTGGTCATCAAGAAGGACCAGACGCGGGAGCTTTTTGACCCGAACAAGATCCGTTCCGGCATCATCCATGCCTGTCACAAGCGCCCCGTTCCGGCGCGGGAGATCGACAGGGTGGTCACGGAGATCGAGCAGTTTGCCTACAACAGCATGCAGCAGGAGATCACGACCCACCAGATCGGCGAAATGGTCATGGAAGCGCTGCGCGCCCTGGATGAAGTCGCCTACATCCGCTTTGCCTCCGTATACAGGCAGTTCACGGACATCCCGACCTTCCTGCATGAGCTCAACCGGCTGATGAGGGAAAACGCCGAAGACAAAAAGAAGTAAGCTTGACAGACCATATCATGATGAAACAGGAGCGGCGGACGCTCCTGTTGATGCTTGTATCAATGCCTCAGCGGAATCCGCCGTCCACCCCCAGCACCTGCCCGGTGATGAAGGACGCCCCGTCGCTGAGCAGGAAGGCCGCAGCGGACGCGACATCCTCCGGCCTGCCAAGACGGCGCAGCGGGCTGCGCTCAGCCAGCGCGTTCAGCTCTTCCTGCGGGAATCCGCTGGTCATGTCCGTCAGGATGACCCCGGGGGCCAGGCAGTTCACGCGGATGCCGCTGGGGCCGAGCTCCTTTGCAAGCGAGTTGGACAGGCCGATCATGCCCGCCTTGCTTGCGGAATAGGCCGCCTCGCAGGAAGCCCCGGTCAGCCCCCAGATGGAGGAGATGAACAACAGGCTGCCCTCTTTCCGCTCTGTCATTCTGCTGATGACAGGCCTTGCCGCCAGAAAAACGCCGCGCAGATTGACGGAAAACACCTCATCCCACTCCGCTGTGGATATGTCCTGGAGCAGGCCGGAATGGCCCACGCCCGCGCAGAACACCGCGGCGTCCAGATGACCCAGCTGCGTGAAGGCATCCGCGATCATCTCTTCTGTCTGCGCCTCGTCGCGCAGGTCGGCCCTCATGGGCAGCGCGCCGGTCTGAGCGGCGATGGTATCCGCCCGCAGACTGCCGGTATTGTACGTGAATCCGACGCGCCAGCCGATGCCTGCCATTTTCCTTACGATCGCCTCGCCGATCCCGCGGGAGCCGCCGATGACCAGGGCTGTTTTCAATGTTTCCGCCGCCTTTCCATATGGAATTGTAGGCTCGCCTGACGCGGCGTGTCAACGCCCTCTTGCTTTACAGAGGCTGCGCAACCATATATAATGACCCCATCGCGCGAAAGGGGGATCAGGATGCTCAAGCGGCTGCTGCTCATGATCCTTCTTTGCGCCGCCGTCCTCCTTCTCATGAACTTGATGACAACAGGCCAGCCTGAGGAAGCGCGGCCCCTGCCGGCCGGGTTTGTCCGGACGGTGATGATGCCCGTCAGACGGGCGGCGGAACTCTTTGAATCCTATGAGAAACTGACATTATTCGGCTTGCTGGGCATGGGGTTTATGCTGCTGTTTGCCGCCCGGCCCGGCCTGGTCCAATGGGTCCTGTGGCCCCGGGCGCCCCATGCGCAGGTGCGCTACTACGCATTCCATTTTTCCGACAGGGCGGGATAAGGTGATCGGAAGACCGCCAAAAAATAGAAAAGGAAGAGTGGATATGGCTAAACAGACGAAGACCAGGAAATTCAGCATCAACCGCAGGGCGGTTTCAGCGGTCACCCTGCTGATCGTGCTTGCGCTGAGCGTTGTATTCATTGTGCTGGGCGTCACCGGCAGGAAGATGGACAACGAGGGCCTGTATAAACTGCTGCCCTGGATCCCGACCGTCGGCGGCAGCTACGGTTGGCGTGAAGCGCTCGTGCCGGGGGCCGCCCTTGGGGATACCGCGGTGCAGACCTATGTTTTCCAGCAGACAGATGAGGAACTGCCGGCTTCGGATCTGGATAAAACGGTGAAGATCCTGTCGACCCGGCTGTACGACCTTGGCTGGACGGACGCGGCGGTCAAAAAGGATGCCGACGGGAAGATCAGTGTCACCCTGCCCAAAGGTGCTGACGCCGCGTACCTAGGCAGCCTGCTCGGCGCGAAAGGGGAATATTCCATGGCAAGCCCGGACGGCCAGGTTTTCCTGACGGGCGATCACATCAAGTCGGCGGGGTTCGGCTATTCCGACACGACGGGGAGCAGCTTCAGCCTGTCTTTTGCCTTTGACCAGGAAGGCCAGGAGATCTTCGCGCAGAAGACGACGGAACTGCTGGGCCAGAGCATCAGCCTTCTGCGGGACGGCGTCGTCGTGGTCAGCCCGAGCATCAGCGCGCCGCTGACGCAAGGCGGTGTGTCCATTCCGAATTTCACCCTGGAGGAGGCGCGTGAGCATGCCGTCCTGATGCGTTCAGGCGCGCTGCCTGCCGCCCTGACCCTTCAGGAGGACGTTGCAGCCGGTTCAGCGCTGCTGGGCGGGAATGTCCAGCGCAACCTGATCATCGCGCTGATGTGCCTGTTTGCCGTTTCTGCGCTGTACCTGATCTTCGCCTACCGCCTCGGCGGTTTCGTGGCGGCCTGGGTGCTGCTGCTCCAGCTGGCGCTGTCATACTTCTTTGCCGCCCTGATCGGCGCGGGGTTCACGGTCCTCACGCTGGCCGCGATCTATCTGCCGTTCATCATCTCCGTGACCGCGCTGATCAGCCTCCTTTCCGGTATGCGGGGAGACGTCCGGCGCGGGCGCTCAGTCCGCCAGGCGCTGAAAGAAAACTACGCGGGGCGGGGACACGCGTCCCTTGACGTATTCGCAGCCCTGACGATCCTCTCGATCGTCTTCATCATGATCGACCATGGCATGATCAAGCTCTTCAGCGAAGTCTTTGCCATCAGCCTGCTGTCAGGTCTTGTCATGACCCAACTGGCCATGCGCCTGCTGATCAATGAGACCATCTCCCTGTTCGGCGGCCGGATCCCGCTGTATACCATCGGCCGCGATGAAAAGAAGGAGGCTTGACAATGCATCTTCGTAAATCGGCTCTGAACGCGATGATCCTGACATCGGTTGTTCTGCTGGCGGCCCTTGTATTCGTTCTGCTTGGCGCGGGTCCCAGGTTTGATTTCGGCGCCGCCGGCACGGTATCCTTCCCTTCGCTGTGGTGGGCAGTCCTGGCCTGCGTTGCCCTTTCATTCTTCTTCGGCTTGGCGCGATATGATTTTGGGACAGGCCTTGCGCTGTGCGCTGCCATGCTGCATGATCAGCTGCTGTCCCTGGCGCTGACCACTCTGCTCAGCGTCCTCTTCGGCTTAAGCTCCGTGATGCCTGCCATGGCCGCTGCCGGCGCGGCGTTTACGTTCCTGTTCACCGTCCCGGTGCTCAGGGAGGCACGGACCATCGCGCGGAACACCTCATTGCGCGATATGAGCAGGGAGGGGATGGCGGAGATGGCAGTCAAAAACACGCACAGGACTGCCCTTTTGACAGCAGTTGTCGTTCTGCTCGGCCTTCTGGCCTTCCTGGTCAGCGGAAACCTCTCCATGACCGGCGCGGTCCTCCCGCTGATCACCGGATCCGCCGCGTCCCTGCTGTCCCGCAGTCTGATTACCCCTTACGTCTGGGCGGCATTCACCACGCGCCGCAAAGGCAGCAGGTAACCCCAAAGAGCGCTTTGCCTGAGTGGCGGGCGCTCTTTTCTATCCTTCATGAAGGAGTCGGATGAGAAAACTGACAGCCCGGGCTCAACCCTTTCATCTGCCAGGCTATCCTGATTATCTGGCGGCGCTTTTGCATGCCCGCGGGATCCAAAGCGCCGGGGAGGCGGAGCGTTTTCTCAACCCGGCCCTTCACCAGCTGCACAGCCCTTTCCTGCTGCACGGCATGCAAAGGGCGGCGGACCTCATCCGGGATGCAAAGAGCAAAGGACAAAGCATCGTGGTATATGGGGATTATGACGCCGACGGCATCTGCGCATCGGCGATCCTTCTCGGCGCGCTGCGGGATTTGGGTGCCAATGCTTTCTCCTACATTCCCGACCGCGCGGGCGAGGGCTACGGGCTGAACGCGGAGGCGGTGCGCCAGCTCTCCGGCCAGGCCGGGCTGCTGATCACCGTTGACTGCGGGATCACCGCGCTGGAGGAAACGGCTTTGGCGGCCAGCCTCAGCATGCGGGTCATCCTGACGGACCATCATTCGCTGCCTGAGATTCTCCCCGGCGCTGATGCCGTCGTCCATCCCCTGCTTGCGGATTACCCCGATCCCCAGCTGTGCGGATCCGGCGTGGCGTGGAAACTGGCCTGCGCGCTGCTGGGGGAGGACAAGGTGCTGGATGGCCTTGAGCTGGCGGCGATCGCGACGATCGCGGACATGGTCCCCCTCACGGGGGAAAACCGGGTCATCGCGGCGCTGGGCCTGGAAAGGCTCCGCGATACAAAGAGCCCCGGACTTCGCGCGCTGATGCGCGCCGCGGGGATGAGGGCCGGGGAGCCTGTTCAGTCAGATCAGGTGGCTTTCCAATTGGCGCCCCGCCTGAACGCCGCAGGGAGGCTGGCGACCGCGCGCGGCGCGCTTCGGCTCCTTTTGACCCGGGACACGGAAGAAGCGGACGACATCGCCGGTCAGATGGATCTGCTCAACCGCGAGCGGCGGGAGATTGAGAACAAGGTGCTCAGGGAAGCCGCCGCTCAGCTTCAGGGAAAAGACTTCTCGTCCCTGCGCAGCCTCGTGATCGCGGGGGAGGATTGGAACCCCGGCGTCGTTGGGCTGGCTGCGGGCAAGCTCGCCGAGCGGTGGAATTATCCGGCCGTCGTCCTGACGGGAAACGGAGATGAGCTGTCCGGCTCCGGCCGCTCAGCCGGCGGGATCGACCTGTATGCAGCGCTGAAGCGCTGCAGCGATCTGTTTACCCGTTTCGGAGGCCACAGGATGGCCGCCGGACTGTCGCTTCCCGTGGAGAACCTGCAGGCGTTCACCGACCGGTTTGACGCGGCGGTCCGCGAGCAGCTGGGGGAGGGTGACCTGATCCCTGAAACCGTGTATGACTGCGCGCTGCCGCTCAGCCAGGTCACGCTGGACATGGTTCAGACCGTGGGCAAAATGGCGCCTTTCGGGATGGGAAATCCCCCGCCGCTGTTTTTGCTGGAGGATCTGAACCTCCTGAATGCCCGGACTGTCGGGAGCGGAAACGCCCACCTCAAGCTCACCGTCGCCGGGAATGGCGCTGTGCGCGAAGGGATCGCCTTCAACCAGGGAGATCAGCAGGCGAAGCTCAGCCGCGCCCTTCGGCTTGTCGCCGGCGTGGAGCGAAACGATTTCATCGGCAGGGTCAACGTTCAGCTCCAGGTCAAGACCATCCTGCCGGGTCCGGATGTCGTCCCGGCCGGTGTGGAAACGGAAGCGGGCGCGATCCTGCGTGAACTGGCCAGGCAGGCGCCGGAATCGCGGATAAAGCCGCGGGTCCTTGACATCAGCAGGCTGCCCGAATTGGCCGGCAGCCGCGGAACGCTGCTGATCGCGCGCTGCGCGCAGACCGTAGGCGCGCTGCGCCGCGAGTATCCCGCGCTTCAGGCGCTGACCGGAAATGCGCCGGATCCCCGGGGCTTCCATGCCATCGTCTATATGCCGGACTGGTCGCTGACCTTCGCGCGGTATGAAAGGGTCGTCCTTGCCGACGGACTTCTGGGCGGCCCTGAAGCGGCGATGGTCCAAAACGCGGCCGGCGCGGAGGAGATCCTTGTCATGCCGAAAAGCGCCGCGTTCTCCTCCCTCATAGACAGGCTTCGCCTGAGTGTTTCGGACCTGCGGCAGGCCTACGTTCTGCTGAGGGACGGCGCGGTATCCGGTCTGTGCGGAGATCCTGTCAGGGACCTGGCGGCGAAAATGGTCCTTCATCAACTGGACCTCATCAGTCTGGATGAAAGGTTCACCTTTACCGGCATGAAACAGTCCAGGCGGATTTCCCCGAAGGAGAGCGCCCTGTTCATGGCGCTGCAATGAAGGAGCGGTATGGCTCACACGGCCTTTGAACGCCTGACCCTGGAGGAGATGCTCGCCAGGCTGTCCAAGTACAGCTCGGAAGAGGCTCTTGGCGTTGTCAGAAAGGCGTATGAGTTTGCCCGGGAAGCCCATCAGGGGCAGGTCAGGCGAAGCGGGGAGGATTATTTTTCCCATCCCCTCCATGTCGCCAGCATCCTCGTCGAGCTGCAGCTGGACGTTCCCAGCGTCGCGGCAGGGCTGCTTCACGATACGGTGGAGGATGTTTCCGGCATCACGCTGGACGTCATTGAGAAAAACTTCGGCGCGGAGATCCGCGCCCTCGTGGACGGCGTGACGAAGCTGGGCCGTCTGGACTTCATTGACCGTGAAGAGCAGCAGGCGGAATCCTGGCGGAAAATGATCCTTGCGATGAGCAAGGACATCCGCGTCATCATGATCAAGCTGGCCGACCGGCTCCACAACATGCGCACCCTTTCCTTCCAGCCTGCCGACCGGCAGCTGGCCACCGCGCGCGAAACGCTGGATATCTATGCACCCATCGCCCATCGCCTGGGCGTGTTCACGATCAAGTCCGAGATCGAGGACCTGGCCCTTCGCTACCTTGACCCGGAAGGGTACAGGGACGTAGCCAACAAGGTGGGACAAAAGCGCATCGAGCGCGAGGAACAGATCAAGACCATCATCAGCACCCTGGACCAGAAGCTCAGGGAGATGGGGCTGAACAGCTTTGAGATCGAGGGGCGGCCGAAGCACCTGTACAGCATCTACCGGAAGATGGTGATCCAGAACAGGACCTTTGACCAGGTCTATGACCTGATCGCCGTCCGGGTGCTGGTGGATACGATCCCCGAATGCTATACCGTACTGGGGGTCGCCCACACGCTGTGGACGCAGATGCCGGGCCGTTTCAAGGACTATATTTCCACCCCCAAGTCCAACATGTACCAGTCGCTGCACACCACGCTCATCGGCGGGAGGACCATTCCCTCGCCCTTTGAGGTGCAGATCCGTACACGGGAGATGCACCGTGTGGCTGAATACGGCATCGCGGCGCACTGGAACTACAAGGAGGGGACCGCGGACGGCGGGCTTGACAAGAAACTGTACTGGCTCAGGCAGATCCTGGACTGGCAGTCGGAGACCCGCGACAGCAAGGAGTTCATCGACGGGCTGAAGACAGACCTGTTCAGCGAGGACATCTTTGTCTTTACTCCCAAGGGGGACATCCTCAATCTCCAGCGCGGCGCGACGCCGCTGGATTTCGCGTACCGGATCCACTCCCACATCGGCAACACCTGTGTCGGGGCCAAGATCAACGGGAAGATCGTCCCGCTGAACACAGAGCTGCAGACGGGCGACAGGGTGGAGGTCATGACCTCCGCCAACTCCAGAGGCCCCAGCATGGACTGGCTCAACGTCGCCAAGACCCAGCAGGCAAAGGCCAAGATCCGCCAGTACTTCAAGAAGGAGCTGCGCGGCGAGAACGTGCAGAAAGGCCGGGACATTCTGGAGCACGAGGCGAAAAGAAGGGGACTGAAGCTCGGCGATCTGACCAAACCGGAGTACTATGAGTCCATTCTCAAGCGCTACTCTTTCCCCGACCTGGAGGCGGTGTACGGGGCGGTGGGCTACGGCGGCATCCCCTCAAACTATGTCATCTCCAAGCTTGTGGATGAGCAGACCCGCGCCGCGGAGCAGGCCGGCCTGAAAAAGGCGCCGGCTCTGCCGGAGCCAAAGGAGATCGCCCATCAGGGCAAGCCGACGCACGGCATCTACGTTGAAGGCGGGGCGGGCATGCTGGTGCGCTTTGCCCACTGCTGCAACCCGGTGCCCGGGGATGAGATCAGCGGGTATATCACCAGGGGGCGCGGCGTCACGGTGCACAAGGCTGACTGCGTCAACGCGCTCAATTCTGAGCCGGAGCGGTCCATCCGCGTCAGCTGGGCGGAGGAGGATACCGGCAGCTTCAACGCGGGGATCCGCGTCATCGTGTATGACAGTCCCAACATCCTGGGCGAGATCATGATGTACATCGCCAACTCCGGGACCCCGGTCGCGGCAGGTTCGCAGGAAGAGGTGAGGAAGGGGCTGAGGACCCTGCACATCGTCCTGCAGGTCTCAAGCTCCGAACAGGTCAGGGTCACACTGGTGCGGCTGCAGAAGCGGACCGACGTGCTGGAAGCCTACCGCAGCGCAAAATAACGATCGGCAAGGGAGCATCCATGAGGGCAGTGGTTCAGCGGGTCACAGGGGCGCAGGTCAGCGTGGGGAATGAGATGATCGGCAGCATCGGCCCCGGTGTGGTCGCGCTCATCGGCGTTCAGGCCGGGGATACGGAGAAGGACGCGGCGTATCTGGCTGAGAAGATCACGAAGCTCAGGATCTTTTCCGATCAGGAGGGGAAAATGAACCTCTCCCTGACGGACACCGGGGGGGAAGCGATGCTGGTCAGCCAGTTCACCCTGCTGGGGGATGCGCGCGGCCAGAACCGGCCCGGTTTTACCGCCGCCGAGGAGCCGGAGGAGGCGAACAGACTGTTTGAGCTGTGCTGTGAAACGCTCAGGGCGAGGAGGATCCGCACGGCGCAGGGCGTATTCCGCGCCCACATGAGCGTGTCGCTGGTCAACGACGGGCCGGTGACCATCCTACTGGACTCAAGGAAGATCTTCTGATGAACGGGAATGATTTGCAGCTGACTGCCGTACCGGTCGGCTCACTGGAAACAAACTGCTACGTCCTGGGCCTGAAAGGGCGCGATGACGCCGTCGTGGTGGATCCCGGGGACGAGGGGGAGAAGATCCTAAGCGTTCTTGACGGACGGAAGCCTGCCGCCGTTCTGCTGACCCACGGGCATTTCGACCATA
>CAZVSG010000064.1:0-3709 GCA_964629345.1 uncultured Christensenella sp.
TCATCAGAGAACTGCACCAGGCCGGAGGGAGTGACGAAGCTTTGGCCCTGGCGGACCAGTTCATTCTTGATTATAAACGCCGGCCAGCTATGCTGGACGAATTGGCCAAACTGAAGCGTAAACTGACCTCCTCAGCCAAAGGGAGTAAGGGTGGATCTTCATGACGCGGGCAGGCGATTGCCAGAGGGCTGGGTTCAATAATCGGCAGAAATGAACCCGGCATGTCAAACGATTCCGATGGAAGGTACGTGCTTTAGATGACAGAACGGCGTGTGAGAGAAGTGAGGCCCCCGTCGTATATTCCCAAAATCAAGAATGTGGGAGTCTATTGCCGTGTCAGCACCGGAAGTGCTGAGCAGCTGCACAGCCTCGCCAGTCAGGTTTCCCATTTCACACAGCTCATCAAGCGCAGGGGCGGATGGAGGCTTCATGATTTCTATATTGACGTTGCCAGCGGGGCAACCAATGAAAGGCGCCCTGAGTTCCAGCGGTTGCTGGACGATTGCGAGAAATATCGGGTGGATACCGTCATCACCAAAGATGTCAGCAGGTTCGGCAGAAATACGGAGGAGGCTCTGATCTCTCTTCGCCTCCTGACATCCTTCAGTGTAGAGGTCATCTTCGAATCCGAGGGCATCAACACATATGAAACGAGCAGCGAATTGATCATCTCCATCATCGAAAGTGTTGCCCAGGCAGAGAACGAGGCCCGCAGCGCGAACATCAGGTGGGGAATTAAAAAGGGAGCCACGGATGGAACCTCCGGCTTCTTTCGCAGGAGGTGTTATGGTTACCGCAATAATGAGCACGGAGACCTGGAGATCGTTCCTGAAGAAGCTGAAGCTGTACGCTTCATATTCGAGTCATATCTGAACGGTGCCAGCCTGAATTTGATCCAGGTAGAACTGCGTCAGCGGGGAGTCCTGTCTCCCACCGGCAAGGACACCTGGTGCAAACAAAGTATCAATATGCTGCTGAGCAACGAGAAGTACACCGGGGACGTCCTGCTGATGAAATCGGTGAGCCTGGGCCTCATTGGTTCCAAGCGGGAGCGCAATAAAGGGCAGGCGGCGCAGTACCTGGCGATGTCCTGTCACCCTCCGATCATCGACAAAGAAACCTTTGATGCTGCGCAGAAAGAGAAAGTCTAGCGCAGTAATGTCATCCGCGTCGAGGGCGTGGTGAAGAGAAGAGATGTGCGATATTCGGCGACGAAGTGATGCTCAACAGAGGGTAGTGATGGTTAGGTGATCTTTAGTCCACACATCATATGTATTTTAATGTTGATTGGACTAACGACTTTTTCCGGATATCAGGCGCGCAGTCGACCGCGACCACGACATGCCCGTTTTCCCTTGATAATCCTGCAATGTCAAACTATTTCAATGGAAATGCACCCCCCTGGGGTCATGTCAAACTATTTGAAATGAGGTTTTTGGTCCGAGACAGACAGACTGCCCTTCAGAGCGAAAAACGGCGGTTTCTTGGCTTAAAGAAAGCCCGGTTCCTGAGGCTCAGAAGTCCGAAATCCCTTGATATATCAACGCTTTTTCGATACTCCTGTAATAAAGAAAACCACCAATCGACAGAACGCTTTCTATCAATTGGTGGTAGTGATGGTGGCGCAGAGGGTGGGATTCGAACCCACGTGGCCTTTCAGCCAAACTGATTTCGAGTCAGCCCCGTTATGACCGCTTCGATACCTCTGCACATGCGGGCAATGCGCCGCCCAGTTATGTTATCCCAGCCCCGCCTGTACTGTCAAGGGCAGAATGCCCTTGAACAGCTTTACAAAAAGGGCCGGCGTGCCTATACTTCCTCTTGTTTGAAGAGGAGGGCGAGCCATGCAGCCGGAGATGTACGATCCCAAGGTGATCGAGCCCAGGTGGCAGCAGTACTGGGAGGAAAAGGGTGTTTTCAAGGCAACTGAGGATCATTCCAGGCCGAAGTACTACTGCCTGATCGAGTTTCCCTATCCCTCCGGTTCCGGGCTGCACGTGGGGCATCCGCGCAGCAACACGGCGATGGACATCATCGCGCGCAAGCGCAGGATGGAAGGGTACAGCGTGCTCTATCCCATCGGCTGGGACGCCTTCGGCCTGCCGACGGAAAACTATGCGATCGCCAACCACGTGCCCCCGGCAAAGGTCACCGCGCAGAACATCGGCCGTTTCCGGGAGCAGCTGAAACGCCTGGGCTTTTCCTTTGATTATTCCCGCGAGGTGAACACCACCGATCCCCAGTACTACAAATGGACGCAGTGGATCTTCCTGAAGCTCTATGAGCACGGCCTGGCCTACAAGGCGGAGATGCCCATCAACTGGTGCCCCCGGTGCAAGATCGGCCTGGCCAACGAGGAAGTGGTCGGCGGCCTGTGCGAGCGGTGCGGGCATGAGGTGACCCGCCGGGTCAAGAATCAGTGGATGCTCCGCATCACTGCCTATGCACAGCGGCTGCTGGACGGCTTGGACGACGTGGACTTCATCGACCGCGCCAAGGCGCAGCAGCGCAACTGGATCGGCCGCAGCGAAGGCTGCGAGCTTGATTTCGCCGTCGCAGACACGGGAGAGACCTTGCGGGTATTTACGACCCGGCCGGACACGCTCTTCGGCGCGACCTACATGGTGCTCTCTCCGGAGCATCCGTTGATCGACCGGCTGGCGGAGCGGATCACCAACCTGGAAGAGCTGTACGCCTACCGGGAGCAGGCGGCGAAGAAGAGCGACTTTGAGCGGACGGAGATGCAGAAGGAGAAGACCGGCGTTCAGGTCAGAGGCCTGTCTGCCGTGAACCCGGCCACCGGGAAGGAGATCCCGGTCTGGATCTCTGACTACGTGCTCACGGGATACGGCACCGGCGCCATCATGGCAGTCCCCGCACATGACGAGCGCGACTGGGCCTTTGCCAAGGCGTTTGACCTGCCCATCCTGGAGGTCATCACCGGGGGGGATGTCAGCCAGGGCCCCTTTGCAGGCACTGAGGACGGTGTGCTGGTCAACTCAGGCCGGTTCAACGGCATGAAGGTCGATGAAGCCCAGCAGGCGATGACGGACTGGCTGGTTTCCCGGGGCATTGCCGAGCGCAAGGTCAATTTCAAGCTGCGCGACTGGGTGTTCAGCCGCCAGCGCTATTGGGGGGAGCCCATTCCCATCGTCCACTGCCCTTCCTGCGGCGTCGTACCGCTGCCGGAGAGCGAACTGCCCCTGCTGCTGCCGATGGTTGAGCGTTATGAGCCGACCGACTCGGGCGAGAGCCCCCTGGCCGCCATCACCGACTGGGTGAACACCGCCTGTCCCAATTGCGGCGGGCCTGCCAAAAGGGAAACGGATACCATGCCCAACTGGGCCGGCTCCAGCTGGTACTTTCTCCGGTACTGCGATCCGTACAACGGGAAAGCCTTCGCATCCAAGGCAGCTCTGGACTACTGGATGCCGGTGGACTGGTACAACGGCGGGATGGAGCACACCACGCTGCACCTGCTCTATAGCCGCTTCTGGCACCTCTTCCTGCATGACATCGGCCTGGTGGACGCGCCGGAACCCTTCCGCAGGCGCACCAGCCACGGCAACATCCTGGGGGAGAACGGGGAGCGGATGTCCAAGTCCCGCGGCAACGTCATCAACCCGGATGATCTGGTGGATGAGATCGGCGCGGACGCCTTCCGGCTGTATGAGATGTTCCTGGGCGCCTTTGACCAGGAGATCCCCTG
>CAZVSG010000064.1:3719-7519 GCA_964629345.1 uncultured Christensenella sp.
CGGCGCGCGCGGCTGCAGGCGCTTCCTGGACCGCGTCTGGCGCCTGCAGGAAAAGGTGGACAGCAAGGCCATGGGGCTGAGCCCCGCGCTGCGGGTCCTGATCAACCAGAGCATCAAAAAGGTGGGGGATGATTACGAGCGGATGAAGTACAACACCGCCATCGCCCAGATGATGACCCTGGTGAACGAATACTACGACCTGGGCCGGATCACTGCCGGGGATTTCAAGGCGCTGCTGCTGCTGCTGTCCCCGGTCGCCCCGCACATCTGCGAGGAGATCTGGCAGAACCAGGGGTATGGCGGCTTCATCCATCAGATGCCCTGGCCAGGGTTTGACGCCGCGTTCCTGACGGCCAACGAGGTGGAGATCGCGGTTCAGGTGAATGGCAAGGTGCGCGCGAAGCTGATGGTTCCCTCGGACCTTGGGAAGGATGCCGGGGAAGAAGAACTGCCTAAAAAACCGGAGGTACAGGCCCTGCTTGAGGGCAGGCAGATCGTGAAATACGTGTTTGTGCCGGGGAGGCTGCTGAACCTGGTGGTAAAGTAATTCAGGAAATGACTGGCATCTTGAAGGAAGGGCGTGCTGAAAGGCAGCCCTTTCTTTATATGGTTTTGTTGTTATAATTTGGAAGCCAGGCTGTTTCGGATCTTGGTAGACGCGTATTCGATCAGCAGCACCAAGACGACCAAGCCCCACAGCATGGCGCCGGAATCGCTCCAGCGCCTGTCCTGAATGGCAAAAATGAGCTGCGCGCCGATCCCGCCTGCTCCGACCAGGCCCAGAACAGCAGCATTCTTGACGTTGATGTCCAGCCTGTAGAGCACGTTGGAAATGATGCCGGAACTGAGCTGGGGGATGATGCCGTAGCGAACCTTCTGGAAACCCGTGCAGCCCGCCGCGTCGAGCGCTTCGATGATGCCGGGGTTGATATCCTCCACGGATTCAACGAGCAGCTTGGACAGCATGCCCACTGAGCCGATGGTCATGGTCAGCACACCGGCAAAAGCACCCGGTCCGACAGTCTTCACAAACATGATGCCGTACATGATGGACGGAAAAGCCCGAATGATGGTGATAATGGCCAGGAAGCCCAGGTTGATCAGGCGGGGCGCGATGTTGCGGCTGGAGATGAAGGCGAGGGGAATGGCGATCAAGGTTCCGAATACCGTGCCAAGAAATCCGATGGCAAAGGTTTCAAAGAGCATATACAGCAAACCGGACGTGCCGGTATCGACGATCACATCCCAGGAAGGGGTCAGCAAACCCCGCATGGCGACGCCGATGATGCTCCACCCGCGTTCTGTGAAGCCCTCATATTCAACAGTGATATTCCAGATGATGATGACAACAACGATGACAATCGCTCCGATCGCATACTGCGGCCAGCCTTTGGGGTACTTTCTGTATTGGCTTTCCAGTGATGGGTGACTCATCCTGTCACCAGCTTTCTTCTGGCATACCGGGCAACGCCTTCAAGAATCATTATGGTCAGTGTCATACAGATGAGCACCAGGCCGAGATTGTCATACTTCCTCAGTGTCAACTGGCCGGAGATGTTCAGACCGATGCCGCCCGCGCCGACATAGCCGAGTATGGCAGCGCTCTTCACGTTGGTTTCAAAGCAATACAGGAAGGTGGACAGGTAAAAGCCCTTTACCTGGGGCCAAATCGCGTTCCAGATGCACTTTACCCTGGATGCCCCGGTGGACTCCAATGCCTCATACGCGCCCATTTCAATGGTTTCGATGTATTCATACATCATCTTTACACAGATCGTGTAGGAGAAAACCGCCATGGCCAGCGTACCGGCCAGCGCGCCGATGCCAAGCACCATACGCAAGAAACTTGCCAGGACAAGGGTTGGCAGGGTCCTCAGCAGGCTGAGCGCGAAACGATGCGTAACGATGTAGGGCCGGTTGATCTTGAAATTGGCGGACAGATAGAAGCTGACGGGAAGTGCTACGGTACAGCCAAACACAGAGCCCAGGAGGGACATGTTGATGGTGTCCAGCATCGCCTTTTTCATCGTGTCCCAATAGCCCCAGTTGGGGGGGACCATTTTTTTCAGGATATCAAAGAAACTCTTACCCTTCTCGGCCAGCAGCTTGAAATCAGTGTCCGTAAAAATGGAGCTGGCAATGACCAGAATGAGGGAAAAAATAATCAGATAGGGGGCGGGGTTGAACTTCTCCCGGATGGTCTTGCCGTTTGACAGCGTATAGGTGCGGGGGAAGAAAATGTGGACTATGTCATCAAACATTTCTCTTCTCCTTCATCAGATCGTCGTCTGTCAGGCTGCGCCCATAGATTTCCTTCAGCGCTTCTTCAGTGATGGAGGAAGTGGGCCCGTCATATACGATCCTCCCTGCACGGATGCCAATGATCCTGTCCGCGTATTGCAAGGCCAGGTCTACATGATGGATGTTGATGATCACCGTGATGCGCATATCCCGATTGATGCGTTTGAAATCCTCCATAACTACATCGGCCATGACGGGGTCCAAAGCAGCCACCGGCTCATCTGCCAGGATGATTTCCGGCTTTTGCGCGAGGGTGCGGGCCAGCGCGACGCGCTGCTGTTGGCCACCTGACAGCTGATCAGCCCTGATGTATGCCTTGTCCAATATGCCGACCTTGTCAAGGGATTCCAGCGCAAGGATCTTGTCCTGCCTGGAGTAAAGTCCGAAAAGCACACGGAACAGGGACAGCTCCGCCACCCTGGCAGACAGGACATTGTGGATCACGCTGATCCTGCTGACCAAATTGAACGACTGGAACACCATCCCGATTTTCCGCCGGAACTTCCTCAGCGCTATTCCTTTCAGCCTGCTGACTTCCGTTCCATTGACAGTCAGCTTGCCCGCGGTAATGCCGATCATCTTGTTGATAGTGCGTATCAGGGTGGATTTGCCTGCGCCGGACAGCCCGATGATGGCCACAAACTCGCCCTGCGAGACCTCCAGGCTCACATCATCCAGGGCCTTGACGCCGTTGCCGTATACTTTATCGACATGCTCGAATTTAATCATTGTGATTTCTCCGCTGCTGTACAAATCGAAATGGACATGCGCTTTTTGCCTTTATCGATAAAATGGGCTGTTGCGGGAAAGCAACAGCCCCATTAAGCATCCGGCAATTCCTGCGCAGACGGTTTGACCAATCAGTCGAAGATGGTCAGCGCGGCGCGGGTTCCGTCAAAATCGCTGTCCTGGACAACCACATAGCCGGTATGGCTGTAGGGCTTGACAGTCGCTTTGCCTTCTTCGGTCTTTATGATGTTCATGAAGGCTTGCTGAAGGGCGGCTTTAAACTCATCCGTGATGAACTCAGCAGTGCCTACGGAGATGGTATCATTCATGATCATGTCAGACAATCCGATCACTTTCAGGCAATCAAACACCGTCTTGCCATCAGCCGCAAGTTCGGGATAGGCCGCGGCGAAAGCGGGCTGCGCATAATCGTTGGTCCGTGTGTCGGCGAAACCGCAGTAGATATCAGCCTGGCCCAGAATCACGGTTTCCAGGTTGTCAGGATAGCCGCCGCCAAAGGTTGCGTTGGCAAGATTTTCAACGGTTTTCTTGGCCTGTCCGATGCCCTCGCCGAAGTTGTCATTCAGCCAGATGCTGGGATACACATAGGACGCGCCGGAGCCAACCTTGCCCAGTGCCCATTTGGCGCTGTTGACATCGTCCCAGGTCAAGGTGCCGGCTTCGGCCTTCGCAAGCAGGTCCGCGCCCTTTTCCGTCAGGCAGTTGACATAGACCAGGGAGCGATAGCCGCTGGCGGTGATGGACGGATC
>CAZVSG010000064.1:7529-12933 GCA_964629345.1 uncultured Christensenella sp.
GCCGTCTTCTGAATACAGGGTGTAGGTCGCGGCAGGCAGGAATCCGACATCGATCGTGCCTGAAACCATGCCCTCGCCGACGACGGCGTAGTCAGTGCCCACGTCGATTTTAACGGACTTCACATCATAACCGCTTTTTGCCAGCTCTTGCTGCAGCAGCGCTTTCAGGGGCTCGGAGGCGGTCATCATTTCTTCAACATTTGCGCTGGGAACAAAGAAGACGCTGAGTTCATCAATAACGGTGACTTCGGCGAGGCCGGCTGCAAATGAACAGACGATCAGTGCGCTCAGGATGATTGCCAGATATTTTCTCATTTTCACTTCTCCTTGATTTATTAATGAAATCCACATAGCAATTATATACCGGATTTGCTCCCTTGTCCATCAAAATAACAAGAACAAAAAGGAGAAAACACTCTGGCAAAAACCATTGATTTGGATCGAAAAAGGGAGGTTTTTACGGTCGCAGGCACCTATTCTTATCCTTAAGCATAGGCTACTTCACATATCGTCCCAACGGGAAATGCTCTACAGATGCCGGAGATCAAGGGCTTCCCCATTAACCCGCTCAACAGCTTGTTCAAAGGGAAAAAAGGAGTGTTTATCCCCGCTTACCAGGGGGTATAGTCATATTGTGCCGAGAGGCCGCAAGCATGAAAGGTGGATGTGAGCATGTCAGTGATTACAATTACGAATGAGAACTTTGAGAGCGAAGTCCTGAAGTCCGACAAACCGGTGCTGATCGATTTCTGGGCCTCCTGGTGCGGCCCCTGCCGCATGGTGAGCCCGGTGGTGGAAGAAATCGCGAAGGAGCACCCAGAGATCAAGGTCGGCAAGGTCAATGTGGACGAGCAGCAGGACCTGGCGCGCAAATACCGCATCATGAGCATCCCGTCGCTGTACCTGTTCAAGAACGGCGAGGTCGCCAACAAGACGGTCGGCGCAGTACCCAAGGCGAACATTCTGGCCATGCTGTAAAGCCCAGCTGCAGTCAGCCTCAAAGCGGTCACAGGGCCGCTTTTTTGTGCTTTGATACAAAAATCCATATAACCCGCAGGCGACATGGATTTTAGTATGACTTACTGCAAAATCGGATTTTTAAAGGGCTCCGGTTCTGAACTGTGCGCAGTGTGCGACGAAAAGGATCCTTCCGCGCCGTTCCTGTTCCCGTCCTGACTTTTCCGGATGTCCCCGTTCCCAAACCTGAAAAGCCCGCGGGCTATGAAGGGAGCGGAGGGGCGACGGAGCGCGGCACAGGCCTTGGGTCGTTTGGAGAAACGTCACCGGAATCATTTCAGGGAGCGCTTCAGGGGTCTGACGGCAGACAACGGCATTGAGTTTCTGGACAGCCAAAGCCTGGAGGCCTCCTGTGTGTATCCGGCAGAGAAGCGGACGACGCGCTATTACGCGCATCCCTGCAGCACCCGGGAGCGCAGAAGCAACGAGAAAGCAAACACGATCATCCGGTGCTTTATCCCCAAGGGAACAGGCATCGGCAAAATGACCGCCGGCGCCATCCGGCGGACAGCGCGCCGGATGATCAGCTTCCCGCGGCGCATCCTGGGATGCAGGACAGCAGAGCAGGTCTTCTCAGCAGTTTAGTTGATCGGCCGTGCGGCACGTGAAATGAAACCTGTTATCCATAAAATCAATGATTTCTATGCGTTTCTCATTGCAAAACGGATGCTGTTGGTATTATATTAACTATTGTTTGTATTTTGCCGGCATGGATGCCTGCGGTATGGGCTCTGCGGGCGGACATGGACACGCAGGCTTGAAGCGGCATTCTGAAATGTTGCAACGAATGCTCTTGCTGTTGTGATGCGCAGCAGAAAGCGGGGAGGAAAACGTGGAAAGTAAACTGAGGCAAAAACTCCTGTCCAGACAGGCTTGCTTGGGTGTCATCGGCCTTGGCTATGTCGGCCTCCCCCTGGCTGTCGAAATGGCGCTTGAGAATTATCACGTGATCGGGTTTGATATGCAAGGTGATAAAGTCGCCAGTGTGAACCGCGGGGAGAATTACATCGGCGACGTGGAGAATGACGGTCTCAGGGCTGTCGTCGCCTCCGGCAAGCTGAGGGCAACGGGGGATTTTGCGGAGCTTGCTTCCTGCGACTGCGTATGCATCGCCGTGCCGACACCTTTGGACAAGTACCAGCAGCCGGAACTGAAGTATGTCAGGTCTGCCACAGAGAGCATCGTGCCTTACCTGCACGAGGGGATGCTGGTCGTGCTGGAGTCGACGACCTACCCGGGTACCACGGAAGAACTACTCAAACCGATCCTTGAAAAGAGCGGCCTTGTCTGCGGGAAGGATTTCTTCCTCGCCTTCTCTCCGGAACGGGTGGACCCGGGCAATCCTGTCTACAAGATGCGGAACACACCCAAGGTGGTGGGCGGTGTTACAAAGGCCTGCACGGAGCTGGCCACGCTGATGTATGAAAAGGTCCTCAAGGCGGCTGTCTACCCTGTCTCCAGCCCCGCGGTGGCGGAGATGGAGAAGATCCTTGAAAATACGTACCGCAACGTCAACATCGGCCTGGTCAACGAGCTGGCCATGCTGTGCGACAGGATGGGCATCAGCATCTGGGAAGTCATCGATGCGGCAAGGACGAAGCCTTATGGTTTTCAGGCGTTCTATCCAGGCCCGGGCCTTGGCGGACACTGCATCCCCCTCGACCCTGCCTATCTATCCTGGAAGGCGCGCGAGTATGACTTTCATACGACAATGATCGAAACTTCCATGAGTGTCAATGACCGGATGCCGGAATACTGCCTGCAGCGGGCGATGCGCATCCTCAACAAAGACAGAAAGGCGATCAACGGCGCGAAAGTGCTTGTTCTGGGCGTCGCCTACAAGCATGACATTGACGACTACCGGGAGAGCCCGGCGATCCGCCTCATCGAGCACCTGATCCAGGCAGGCGCTTGCGTCAGCTTCTATGATCCCTGGGTCCGCTCCTTCAGGGAAGAGGAGCTGGAGATGACCAGTCTGCCGGAACTGAAGAAGGAAACGGTTGAGGATGCCGACCTGGTCATCATCACGACCGCGCACACCAACGTTGATTATGAGCTGGTGCAGCACCATGCGAAGGCGGTTTTTGACACAAAGAATGCCATGAAACGTTTTACGGACCGGGAGAACATCCACCTGCTGTAAAACAGTTTTCAACCCGGGGCATGCGGGGCTGTACCCAGCCGGAGCGCGAAAGGCCCGCCTTGCTATACGGCCGGAGCATATTCCACCAATGCCGTCCCGTCATCCATGTGCAGCAGCGTTTCGGCAAGGCTGTCCTGACGCAGCCAGGCTTCCTGCAGTTCAGGGCTGCCAAAGATCAGCGGCATACGGGGATGCACAGCTAAAGGCGGTCCGGCCGCATCCCTTGTGAGGATCACAAAATCAGGAACGTCAGCCCCCGCAAAATACAGCGCGGCCATACGGATAAGTCCGCCCTGTTCCCTTCCAAAGAGGAAGGGCTTTTTTTCTGGGGACCATTCATAGAAAGCGTTCGCCGGGACCAGGCATCGCGAGGTCTTCAGCCTCGGCGCGAACAGCGGGCTGTCCGCCGCGGTCTCGCTTCGCGCGTTGATGAGCAGGCGCTTGGCCGTGCCGAGGCGGTGCCCGAAACGCATGGGGGATAAGCCCTGCGCGGTGATGACCGGCGCGATCTGGCTGGGCAGGACGTCCCCGTTTTTCAGCTGTATTTCCGGATGCTCCAGCATCAGCTTCCGGAGCGCTTCCCGAAAACTGATGTTCTCGTCCTCGGTCGTGATATGGTATTTACCGCACATGGTCAAGTTCCTCCACAAACCAGCGCTGCGCGTCATCCTGAAACAGGTAGGCCTGACGGGAGCCGATGCGAACAGTATACCGCATTCCCTGCCCGCCTGTCTTGACGGCGTGGGCCTGCCTTCTCTCCAGCACCTTGTCGACAGGGATCCTTCTTCCGCGGAAAACCAGGGAGATGGGGGTGATCAGCCCGGTCTCATCCGCCTCAAGCGCTACTTTCACATAGGTTTTCTGCGCCATTCTATCCCCTTCCTCTCATCGCGCCCAGTGGCTGCAGGGCGTGATCGTCAACAGGGTTCAGTTCCGAGGTCACCCGGTCGCACAGCATCAGGCCGCGGCGGATGGCGTTATGACCCCAGCGCGACCGGATCGCATCAAGGGCCTCGTCCAGCGCGCGTTCCTTTCGCTTCCGGGGGGCGGTCCACAGGGGAAGTTGGACATCTTCCTGCGTGCTGCGCAAATCGCAGCCGCATACGCCCAGGGAGCGCAGCGGCAGGTCCCAGGGGTAGTTCTCCCGCAGCAGCCGCAGGGCGGCCTTTGCGATGTCCGTGCCCGAATCGCTGGCGTCGCTCAGGCGGCATTGGCGGTTCAGGCTGTTCAGTTCGCTGTCGCGCATCCAGACGGACACCGTGCCGCAGGCGAAATGGTGTGCGCGCAGGCGGGCGGCAACGCTGTCGCTGAGGAGGTAGAGCACAGCCTTGGCAGCCTCCTCATTCTTCAGGTCATGCGGCGTGGTGGTGGAATTGCCGATGGATTTGATTTCATCCGCTTCCTCCGCGCACAATACCGGTGCGTCGTCCTCCCCGCGGGCGAAGCGCCGCAGCATCAGGCCGTTTTTGCCCAGCGTTTCCTGCAGCAGGTCGGCGGAAGCCCTGGCCACGTCGCCGATGGTGTACAGCCCGAGGGCCGCCAGGCGGTTCTTCGTCGCGCTGCCGACGAAGAGCAATTCGTCGGCCGGCAGCGGCCAGATCTTTTCCCGGTAGTTCTCCCGCGTGATGACGGTGGTGGCGTCGGGCTTGCGCAGGTCGGAGCCCAGTTTGGCGAACACCTTGTTGTAACTGATGCCGATGGACACCGTGATGCCCAGTTCCTCCCTGGCGCTGCTGCGGATCCGCGCGGCGATCTCTTCTCCGCTCAGGACGTGCCCGCTGACATCCAGCCAGCTTTCATCCAGCCCGAACGGCTCCACCAGCCGGGTGTAGCGCCGGTAGATCTCGCGCATCTTGCGGGAATACAGCAGGTATTTGCGCTGGTCGGCGGAAATCAGCAGCAGTCCGGGGCATTTCTGCCTCGCCTGCCAGATCGTCTCGCCGGTCAGGACCCCGCATTTCTTGGCCTGAGCGGATTTGGCCAGGATGATGCCATGGCGAAGGCTGGGATCCCCGCAGACCGCGACGGGCTTATCGGCCAGCCGGGGATCCTCCGCGGCCTCCACGGAGGCGTAAAAACTGTTGCAGTCGCTGTGCAGGATGACCCGCATTCGCCGTCCCTCCATCAAATAAGAACAAATGTTCTCTTTTTGAGTATAACACCCCCTTTTCAAAAAGACAAGGCGAAAAAACAGACCTGCTGTCCGGCGTAAAGTGTTTTTTTAAGTTCACTTTTGGTTGAAAG
>CAZVSG010000065.1:0-12758 GCA_964629345.1 uncultured Christensenella sp.
ATCAGGTTCCCTTGTCAGCTTCCCCAGCATTGTCCTTGCTATGCCGAAACTCAAGGTGTTTGCGGGTTTACAACAGGCGAAGCCGATGATATACTTCAAAATGATTACAGAAATGTTAAAAGCTTGGCGGAAAGGATGGAGCCACCGTGGCAGACGGTCCCCGGATGAAGCGAACAAAGTGCCTGATCCTCCTGATCGCCCTGCTTGCGGGATCGATCCCGCCTGCTTCGGGTGAAACGCTGCATTCATCGCCCCTGAACGCGGGCGGATCCATCAACGGGATGGTCCGCGTCGCCCTCAGCTCCCTTGGCCAGCCCTCGCGGCTGGACGTCACCGTGCAGGGTGAGTATTCGGTTTCCGGCGCATACAGCCGGTCTGTCCCCTCCGGTGGCAGCATGAGCATCGCCTTTTCCGCCCAGACAGGCTCATTGTCTTTGGCTTTAAGCGGCGAGACGCTCCAGATGGGCAGCGCTTTCAAGCTGCGCCGTCACAGCGGCTCCGGCGAGGCGGGGCTTAAGATCGCCCAGGGGAGAGCCCCTGCCAACCTGTACCCCGCGGACCTGTATTTTTCTGTTCAGCAAAGCGGATCGGCCTATAAACTGACGGTGATCGCCTACGTCTTCATTGAAGACTACCTGTACGGCGTTCTGCCCTATGAAATGGGGAACAGCTCCCATATGGAGGCGCTGAAGGCCCAGGCGGTCGCCGCGCGGACCTACACCCTCAGGAAAATGGGCAGCGGGTCGTATGACGTGGTGGACACGACCTCCGACCAGGTCTATGCCGGAACGCCTTCCGGCAATGCGAACTGCAGGGCGGCGGTGGACGCGACCCGCGGCATCGTGATCAAAAACAACGGAGCCTACACTGCGACCTTCTATTCGACCTCAAACGGCGGTCAGACGGAGAGCGCGGCCAACGCATGGGGTTCTTTGGGCTATTCCTATCTCGGCGTGCGGGATGATCCCTATGACCTGGCCAATCCCCAGTCGACCGCCAAGAGTTACGAAATCCCTTTCAATCCTGACGCAATGGCCCTGCAGCTGAAGACGCTCCTGCTTGCATCAGCCCGTTCCCTGACCGGGCGGCAGGACGTCGCCCTGGAACGGGTGGTCAACGTCGTGCCGCATCAGCCCATGTATCCCGAACCCAGCAGGCTGTACACAAAACTGGACTTCTTTGTGAACCTCTTGAGGGACGGCGTCATTGTCCCCGCGACCCTGAGCTTTGATGTTTTCACGGAACTTGAGCAGCCTCTTGCCCTGTCCATCAACACCGGCAGCAATGAGCTCTGGAGTGTGAGCAGGGGCGATACCGGATTTGTCATCACGGCCAGGCGGTTTGGCCACGGCATCGGGATGAGCCAGCGCGGGGCCATGCAGATGGGCGCGATGGGGTATACCTACGACCAGATCGTCGCTTTCTACTATCCCGGCTGCCAGCGGGTTTCCTATTCCTTCACCCGGTCCATCCTAAGCCCCTACGTCCCCGGCACAGAGAGCGGGGAAGAAACCGATGTCGTCGGCCCGGCTGAGATCGGGCAGGAGAGCGCGGGGAAGGGGCTGGCAGGAAGCGCCGCGCAGATCTATCAGCAAGCGGACGCATCATCGCAGGTTCTCGCCGTGATGCCCAAAGGCAGCTGGGCCGACATCCTGACGCAGCAGGGGGCCTTCTTCGGCGTACGCTTCGGCGAGCTGAAGGGCTACGTCAAACAGAGCAGCATCTCATTTTCCGGGACCGTGCCTGAGGGCACGGTGGAAGCGACGGCGTTGATGGGACAGGGGACCGTCGTCAACACCAACGCGCTCAACCTGCGCAGCGGACCGTCTTCCTCGTCTTCCATCCTCACGACCATTCCAGGGGGATCGATCCTTCCCGTCTTCTCCGTATCCGGCAATTACGCGTGGGTGCAGTTCGGCCTTCAGGGCGGATACGTGTCCCTGGACTTTATCGACATGGCGAACGCACGGCCGCCGATCCTCTTTACCGGCGAGCCGCAGGGGGGGATCATCCGGGCCCTTGACGCGGGGACGGCCCTTTTCTCCCGTGCCAGCCTTTCCTCCTACGCGGTCAGGACGCTGACGGACGGCGAGAGCGTCACGGTACTGACGTATGACAGCACCTGGGCTGAGGTCCAGTCGGGCGTCACCCGGGGCTATCTGCTCAGCAGGAACGTGGAGCTGACAGGGGTCCAGGCGGTGCCAAAGAGCGACATGCCGCAGGCAGGCGAGTGGTACTCCACTGCATCGCCGCCATCCGGCAGCCTGAATATGCGCAGCAGTCCCGGTCTGCAGGCGGACGTCATCCTGGTGATCCCCAAAGGGGAAAAAGTCATCGTGACCTCACAGGGTGCTGATTGGTCCGGGGTCCGCTACCGCGGCATCCCGGGATACGTGATGAATGCGTTCCTCTCGGACGGCGCCGGCCCCGACGCGACCCAGGAACCGGAAGAAGGGGAAGCGACGCGTGCGGAGGTGCTGACGCCCTCCGGGTCTCTGAACCTGAGGGAAACATCATCCCAGCTGTCCAGGGTCCTGCTGACCATCCCGCGCCTTGCGGAGGTGTCGGTGATCAGCCGGGGGACGGAGTGGTGCAGGGTCGGGTATATGGGGATCAGCGGGTATGTGCTGACGAAGTTCCTAAGGTTTTTGGATGCCCGGCCTGATGCATCGCCGACGCCGGCCCCGACGCCGGGATCAACATCCGGGCCTTCGGAACAGGAAAACGTCAGGGCCAGGGTCAATACGCCTTCCGGCAGCCTGAACTTCAGGGATCAGCCGCAGATCCCGTCCAGGATCATGGGGACGATCCCCAAAGGCACGGAGATCCTTGTGATCAACCGGGGCCTCACCTGGTCCCAGGTTTTCTGGTCCGGCTTGACCGGGTACGTGCAGACCGGTTTTCTCAGCTTTGGTGAAGATCCCGATCCGACACCCGCTCCCACGCCGGACGGCGCGGCCGGCGGTGAGACCGCAAGGGTGAACACCGGCACCGGCTCCCTGAACCTGCGTGAGACCCCCAGCCTGACAGCCAGGCGGCTGGCCTCCATTCCGCAGAACGACTACGTGCAGGTGATCAGGCGCACGGACATCTGGACGCAATGCACCTACATGGGCATGACCGGGTATGTCATGAGCACTTACCTGGCCTTCGGTGAGCAGGCTGCCAGCCCGCAGCCTTCCCCGAGCCCTTCTCCCGCTCCTGAAAACACAGATGAAGCGCCCGTGCAGGAAGATGCGACGCTGGCCCCAACGCCCTCCCCGACCCTTCCGCCGGATGAGCGCAGGGACCCCAGCCTGTCTCTGCTGCCTGTTCCGATCGCCGTGACGGTTCAGCCGGAAAATGGGACGCTGAACCTGCGGCGGGGATGCAGCGGGGACAGCGCGGTCATTCTCGAGATGCCCGGGGGGGACAGCCTGCTCGTGCTTGAACGCGGGGATGAATGGTGCAAAGTGGTGTATGAGGGGCAGGAAGGGTACTGCATGAGCCGCTACCTTGACCTGCCCGCCCGCTGAAGCAGGAAGATGAGGAGAAACAGTTGATTCTGGTCATAGCGGAGAAGCCGAGCGTCGCCCGGGATATCGCCCGTGTGCTCAAATGCGCGCGGCGGGAGGGGTATTTCGAGTCGGAGACCCACCGCGTCGCCTGGGCCCTGGGACACCTGGTGACCCACAAGGATCCCGGGGAACTGGACGGGAAGTATCAAAAATGGCGGATGGAAGACCTGCCGATCCTCCCTGAAAAACTCGAGACCAAGATCATCCCGAGGACCCGGCAGCAGTTTTCCCTGCTGAAAAAACTGATGCTGGATCCCTCGGCCGCGCGGCTTGTCTGCGCGACGGACGCCGGGCGCGAGGGGGAACTGATCTTTCGCTTCATCTATGAGATGGCCGGCTGTGAGAAGCCTGTGGACCGGCTGTGGATCTCCTCGCTCACTGACGCCGCCATCCGGGAGGGGTTTGACAGCCTCAGGCCTTCAGCCGCGTATGACGGGCTGTACCAGAGCGCCTTATGCCGCTCGCAGGCGGACTGGCTGGTCGGCATGAACGCGAGCCGGGCATTCACGCTCAAGTACGACGCGCTGCTGTCCGTCGGACGCGTCCAGACGCCGACGCTGGCCATTCTGACTCAGCGCGCGCAGGAGATCAGGGACTTTACGCCGCTCACCTACCAAACCCTGACCGCGGACTTCGGGGACTATTTCGGGCAGTGGTTTGATCCGAAAGCGGAGGAAAAGGCTGCCCACCGCATCCTGGACAGGGCGCAGGCTGAGGCCATCGCACGTGAGGTCGAGGGGCAGAACGCAAAAGTAACTCAGGCGCAGACACAGCCGAAGAAGGAACTGCCCCCGCAGCTGTTTGACCTGACCAGCCTGCAGCGGGAAGCCAACCGCGTCCTGGGCTTCACCGCGGCAAAGACCCTCAGGATCGCCCAATCGCTGTATGAGACGCGGAAATGCCTGACCTACCCCCGGACGGACAGCCGGTATCTGCCTGATGATATGATCCCGCGTGTCAATAAAGCGCTGGAATCTCTGCCTGACCCGTACCAGCAGTTTGCCGCGGACATCCCGCGCAGGGACGGCAGACTGCCCTATTCAAGGCGGATCTTCGATGATGCAAAAGTTAGCGACCACCATGCCATCATCCCGACCCCGCAGAAGGCGGAGCCGGACCGATTCACCGCGGATGAGCGCGCCCTGTTCGACCTTGTCGCCCGCCGAACGATCTCAGCCTTTTATCCTGCCTATGAATATGATCTGACCACGGTCATCACGCAGTCCCGTGGACATTCCTTCAAATCCACGGGCCGGACCGTCAGGATCGAGGGCTGGAAAGCGGTGACGGCAGCTAGTGGGAAGGGGAAGGAGACGGCGGAAGATCCCGCGCTTCCGCCGCTGAAGGCCGGTGATGAGCGGACGGTCAAATCGGTGACGATCAGGCAGGAGACCACCAAACCTCCGCCGCAGCATACCGACGCGAGCCTGCTGGCCCGCATGGAACACCCCGGCGTTCTTTTGGAAGATGAAGAGCTGCAGGAGGCCCTGAAAAAGAACGGCCTGGGGACGCCGGCGACCCGCGCTGCGATCATCGAACGGCTGGTGGAAGTGGGGTACGCCCAGCGCCGCGGCAAGACCATTTCCGCCACTGAAAAGGGGGAGAAGCTGATCCGGGTCGTGCCTGAGGACATCGCTTCCCCTGTGATGACGGGCAAGTGGGAGCAGGCCCTTGAGGAGATCGCGAAGGGCAGCCGGGATCCGGAACGCTTCATGGAAGGCATCCGCCGCCTGGCCGCCCATCTGGTCGAATATGCCAGGACCCGGACCGCACAGGTGGAGTTCCCCCGGGAATCCCGAAAAGCCGGGGGAAGAAGCAGGCCGACGCCTGCCGCGAAGGAGCTTGAGGGGCTGTCCTGCCCGCTGTGCGGGGGGAGGGTGCTGGAGAGTGAAAAGGCTTTCGGCTGCGCTGAGTGGAAAGGCGGCTGCCGCTTCACCCTGTGGAAAAACGCGCTGCTGCGGGTCAAAGGACCGATGCTCAATGAGGCGATCGTGCGCCTGCTTCTCAGGGATGGAAAGGCACGCGGCTCCAGCGGGACGGTTCTTTTGGACCGGGGAGAAATGAGCTTTGTCCACACAGGCGCGGACCAGCCCTCGCTCAGCGTCCCGGTCAGCTATGTCAGGAAAGAGAAAAAGGACGGTCAGGCCGCGAAGCCGGCCCCCCAAAAGCCGGCGTCAAGCCGCCGCAGACCCGGGCGCGCTTGATTGCGGAAGCCCGCGATCCATGATAAAATCGAATCCGCAGAGCCAAAATACGGCGGTGTAATAAAGGATGCCGGCGGCTGGTTCCGGCCGGAGGGAGGGTCATATGGCAAAAGGGCGGTCATTTGGCGGAATGGGCGGGGGCATGGGCGGCGGCAATATGCAGCAGCTGATGCGCCAGGCGCAGAAGATGCAGGAGGAACTGGCCAGGACCCAGGAGGAGCTGGACGGAAAGACCTATGAGGCATCAAGCGGCGGCGGGATGGTGACCTGCAAGGTATCCGGGAAGCGCCAGCTGCTGGAGCTGTCCATCAAACCCGAAGCGGTGGATCCGGAGGACGCGGAGATGCTCCAGGACCTGATCCTGGCCGCGGTGAACGAAGCGCTCAGGATGGGGGAGGAAACGCGGGAAAAAGCGATGTCATCCCTTGCCCCCGGCGGGATGGGCGGGCTGTTCTGAGATGGATGCCCAAATGGAACCCATCGAACGCATGGCTTCAGAGCTGGCCAAACTGCCCGGGATCGGGCGGAAAAGCGCCCAGCGCCTGGCCTATCACCTCGCAGCCCTTCCAAAGGATCAGGTCCGCTCGCTTTCAGAAGCCCTGCTTCAGGGCCGGGAAGCCATCAGGCTGTGCGCGCGTTGCGGCAACTATACCGCGCTGGAATTGTGCCAGGTCTGCAGTGACACGAGACGCGCGGAGGACGTGATCTGCGTGGTCAGGGACCCGAGGGACGTCGCGGCGGTGGAGCGCATGCATGATTTCCGCGGGCTCTACCACGTGCTGCACGGTGTCCTCTCGCCCATGGACGGGGTCGGGCCCAGGGACATCCGCATCCAGGAACTGCTGGACAGGCTGGGGGACGGCAAGGTCCGCGAACTCATCCTCGCAACCAATCCCGACATCGAGGGGGAAGCGACCGCCTCCTACATCGCGCGGCTGGTCAAGCCCATGGGCATTAGGGTCACCCGCATCGCCCACGGCGTGCCGGTGGGCAGTGACCTTGAGTACGCGGACGAGGTCACGCTTTCCAAAGCCATGGAAGGCAGGAGAGAGATGTAATGCTGCACTTCTATTACGGTGTGATGGGTTCCAGCAAGACCGCGCAGCTGCTGATGCAGCGCTATAACTACCAGCAGCTTGGCCTGCGCGTTGCCCTGGTCAAGCCCGCGATCGACACGCGGGCCGGGGCGAACGTGGTTTATTCGCGCGTAGGGCTGAAGGCGAAGGCGGAGCTGGTGCTGGAACGAGGCGATTCCGCGCGGGAGCAGCTTCTCTGGCTGGCAGCGCAGAACGCCTGCTCCGGGTTTGAGTACGTGTTCATCGACGAGGCGCAGTTCCTGACGCCGGAACAGGTCCAGGAACTGGCGGATATGGCGGAGCATCTGGACATTTTCTGCTATGGGCTGAAGAGCGACTTCCAGGGGAATTTTTTCCCCGGTTCCGCGGCCCTTCTGCGCCTGGCGGAGGAGATCCACGAGGTACCGGGCGGCCTGTGCTGGTGCGGCGCGAAAGCGACGATGAACACCCGGATCGATCCGGAGGGGAGGGTGATCAAAACGGGGGAGCAGGTGTTGATCGACAATCATCAGCAGATCCGATACATCGGCCTTTGCTACAAGCATTGGCGGCAGGGGATCAGCCATGCCTGAGATCCTTCAGGGTGTTCAGCCTTTCTGGTACGCGGTGCCGGGCTTTCTGGCAGTGCTTCTTGTCCTTATGATCATCCTTCTTGTCCGCCAGGGCAGGATGCGCAGGGAGGACAGTGCGCAGACGGACAGGAGTGAGGCAGCGCTGAGCGAATACATGGAGCGCCTCGTCAGGGATACCGAGGCGCGGCTGAGCGCCGGCATCGCCCGGGACCAGGCCGCGCTTCAAAGCATCCTGCTCGCGCAGGAGAACGCCGCCGCCGCCCGGACGGAGCGCCTGGACCAGCGCCTGGACGCTGCCCTTTCCAACCAGGACAGCAGATTGCGGCACCTGGATGAAGTCCTCAACACCCGTCTTGGTCAGAATGACCAGAAGGTGGCGGAGATGCGGGACACCCTCTTCCAGTCCCTTCTGGGGATGCGCGGGGACAACGCGGCCAAGCTGGAGGAGATCCGCAAGACCGTGGACGAGCACCTGCACCAGACCCTCTCCCAGCGGCTGGGCGAAAGCTTTTCCCTGGTCAATGAGCGCCTGGAGGCCGTGTACAAGGGCCTGGGGGAGATGAAGACCCTGGCCGGCGGCGTGGGAGACCTGAAGCGCGTCCTCAGCAACATCAAGACGCGGGGGACCTGGGGCGAAGCCCAGCTTGGCATGCTGCTGGAGGAAGCGCTTGCGCCGGGCCAGTACGAGGCCAACGTGGCGGTCAAGCCTGGCAGCGTCGAGCGTGTGGAATACGCGGTCAGGCTGCCCGGCCAGGAGGAGGGAAACCCTGTCTGGCTGCCCATCGACGCGAAGTTCCCCCTGGAGGACTACGAGCGGCTGCAGCAGGCGCAGGAGGCGGCGGACAGGACCCTGACGGACGGTGCGATGAACGCCCTCGCCCAGGCCGTCGCCCGCGAGGCCGCCCGCATCGCCGCCAAATACATCCAGCCGCCCTATACCACGGATTTCGCCATCCTGTATCTCCCGGTGGAAGGTCTTTACGCGGAGGCGCTGCGCATCCCCGGCCTGGTGGAGAAGCTGCAGCGGGTCAGCCGCGTGTCAGTGGCTGGGCCCACAACGCTGCTGGCGCTGCTCAACAGCCTGCAGATGGGCTTCAGGACCTTGGCCATCCAGCAGCGCAGCGCGGAGGTCTGGCGCCTGCTCAGCCAGGTCAAGGGGGATTTCGCCGCCTTTGGCGACATCCTGGACAAGACCCAGAACCGTCTGCGTCAGGCCAGTGAATCCATTGACCTCGCATCCCGCAGGACGCGCACCATCACAAGACGGCTGCGTTCGGTCGAGTCGCTGGACACCGCGGAGCCAGCTGCTTTGATGGAAATTGAGGAAGAGCCCGATGATTCATCAGCGGATTCCTGAACAGACACAAGGAGAAGACGATATGAACAGCGAAACCGGGCAGACGCCGCTGCGCTTCACCTTCGCGCACAACAATTTCAACGTGGTCGATCTGCAGAAATCCTTGGCGTTCTACCGCGAGGCTCTGGGACTGACCGAAGTGCGCCGGATCCAGAGGGAGCAGTTCACCCTGGTTTTCCTTGGGGACGGCGTCACAGGCCATCAGCTGGAGCTGACATGGCTGAAGGATTTTGACAAGCCCCGCTACAACCTCGGCGACAACGAGTTCCATCTCGCCTTCCGGGTGGATGACATCGGCAAGGCGCTTGAAAAACACCGCGCGATGAACGCGGTGTGCTATGAGAATCAGGCGATGGGCATCTATTTCATCGAGGATCCGGACGGTTACTGGATCGAGATCATCCCGGAGAAGCGCTGAGCGGCAGCTGAAACAGGGCATAGACTGAACCCTTCGGATCAGTACGACGCCATCTTGCTGAAATACTTGTATTGGCGGGTCGTGAACTGCGCCTGGTCACTGAGCAGGAGCGAACGCAGGACCCCATACCCCGTCCGGGTCTGCGGATGAGCGTAGCGCATCTGGTAGGTGTACTGCACTTCCATCTCAAAACCCGTGTCCTCGGTATTGAGCTTCGCCCGGATCTCATCGATGAATCCCCGGGGCAGCGTCAGCGGGGCCGCGTAATTGACGGAGTACAGCAGGTACTCCTCATTGATCAGATAGACCTCATGCCAAGAGAACAGCTCATCCCGGGATAAAAGGGCGAGTTCGCTTTCGATGCGCCCTTTCAGGAAGGGGGTTTCCGGCGGCGCGATGCCGAGGAAGCAGAAACGGCCGTCCCGCTCAGCCAGGCTGAGGATCTCTTTCTTCGTCAGCGTCGCGCTCATCAGGCTGCTCTCGCTGCCTTCCAGGATGTCGCTGCTCAGGTCGGCACTCTCAGGCAGCGTCTGCCCGCACCGCCTGACGTTCAAGGCGTAGAATTCCTTGCCGAGTTTTTCCCTGAGGACAAAGAAGGTCTTCAGCTTATCAGGCTCAAAGGAAAAGCTGCTCACGCTGATCTTCCCGCCGATGCCTGAGGGGTTGAAAAACGCAAACAGAGCGTCTTCATATTCCCGGCGCAGCCCGGAAGGCTCCTGACCTTCTTCCTGTATCGCCCTGGAGATCTGCATTTCCAGGTTCAGCAGGGTGTACAGATAGGGGGCTTCATTGATGAACTTCCGGCTGTACACATAGGCGTCAAACTGCTCCCGGCTCCCGAAGATCTCAGGGTGCAGCGCGATGGTCTGCTCAAAAGCGCCGCCGCGGGCAACCGCGATGGCGGCGTCATAAATGCTGCCATACGCGCTTTTGAAATCACTCTCCCGGTCCTCAACCAGAAAGGGCTTCCTGTAATTCCTGTAATAAGCGCTCAGCGCGTTGGCGGTCAGGGTATTGACCTGGCCGCGGTCCAGGGATTCATTGTAGAGTGCCGTGTAAAGCTCTTCAAGGTTTTGCCCGTCTGTCCTGGTTTCCCTCATCAGGTCGCTGTCATAGAAACGGAAGGCGACCCGGATCATCTGCCCGTCCGGGACGTTTTTCAGCCGTTCCGTCAGGGGCTGACTGATGCGCGGGTTTTCCGCGCCGGGGCGTTCCGGGAAGCGCATATAAAACGACCCGCTGCCGTACCTGTCAGTAAGGGTCTGTTCAGAGACCCGGGCGTCAAGCCGCATGATCCTGGCCAGGAAAAGTGCTTCCCTTCCCGCAGTAAACAGGGCGGCGGCCAGCGCTGCCAGGCCGAGGACGAGCGCGATGCGCCGGTTGATGCTCCTGCGCTGCTCTATGCCGAAGGTGATATCGTTCCACAGTTCCTTTTTTGCCAGCATTTCATTGACTGTATCGGCAAAACAGTCCTTTTCCGGCTCTTTCAGGCAGCTGTCGGCCCGCGTGAGCGCAGCGTCAGCGGCAGCAGAAGGCCTGTTCAGCAGCCTGGCGGTTTCTTCGATGGAAAAACCGCACACCCTGTGAAGCGTCCAGACGGTCCTCGCCCCTCTGTCCAACCCGGACAGGCCTTTCCATACAGGCTGGCTGGTTTCCGCCGCTTCTTTCAGGAACGGGGAGACCCGAAGGACCCTGCGCAGAACGGTCCGAAGGTCCGCTTTCCCCCTCCTGCGGCTTCCTTCAGAAACATGTGCCTTTCTGGAACAATCAAACGCCTTGTCCTGATCAAGCGTGAGGGCGAGCGCCAGCGCCATCGCAGGATAACGCGTCCTGTAATAGAGGCTCTGAAGATTTCCCTCTGCCGGGGAGGACGGCGCGGAACCGGACATGCCCTGTGTCTCCTTTTACTGTGCCCGCTGATTATGCTATACATATACTATATCACAGATTTGGAGAACACGAATGGGCAAGCGAAAGGACCTGGACCTTTACAGACTCAATGAAATCGGGGGAAAACTTCGCTATCAATACACAGGCGCCTGGATGGTGCCCCCTGTCCCGCCGCACCTGCTGGCGCGCGTAAAGATCCTTCTGACGCTGGGATGCGTGCTGCAGGCGGTCCTTGTTTTCCTGATGGGAAGGCTGGATTTCCCGTCATTCAGAAAGCTGTACGTCATCATCCCTTTCCTTGCGGTGCTGTTCTTTGCCGGAAAAGCGGTCCTCGCGGCCGGGATGCTGTTTACGTGGAGGGGGAGGATGACCATCAGGCAGCACCAGCTTTCCTGGGGGTCACTCGCCGGCGCGAGCCTTCCCGGGGCCGTGTCAGGCGGCTTGATGATGATGGCTGTGCTGGCGGACACGATGTTTTTCGGCGGTTTTATCGACAGGGAGTGGCCCCTGCTGCTGCTGATCCTGCTCCAGACGGTGATTTCGGCGTCCTTGTTCTTGTATTTGAAGCGAACCCCCTGCTTGACCAGGCCGAACCTCGGCACAGACGGGGGGAGCGGGGCTATGGAAACGATCGCTGAAAAAAGCGAGTGAATGTATTTTAGGAATCCTTGTAAAACGATGCCGTCATGCAAAATCATGCCGACTTCATACAACAAGATTGACTTTGCAGTTTGCATTGGGTACAATCCCTATTATCTATAGCGGATGCTTATTCAATCGGGAAGCATACGCATACGAAAAAGGAGGAATCTCATGAAAAAGTCCAGAACCATGATGTCACTGTTGCTGGCGCTGGTGATGCTGGTTTCTGTCGTCCCCGCGTTCGCGGCGGCGTCTGAAACCCCCCTGGTCGTCGCCTACAGCACCTTCAGTGAAAAGTTCAGCCCGTTCTTTGGCGACACAGCTTACGACATGGACGTCGTCGCCATGACCCAGGTCTCCCTGATGACGACCGACCGCATGGGCGGCATCGTCTACAACGCCATCGAAGGCGAGACGATCCCCTACAACGGCAAGGACTATGTGTACAAGGGCGCCGCGGACCTCAAGGTCGAGTATGATGAGGCGGCGGACGTCACCACGTACACGGCGAAACTGCGTGAGGACCTGAAGTTCTCAGACGGCGAGCCCGTCACTGCCGACGACGTTATCTTCACCTATTACGCCTTCGTTGACCCGAGCTATACCGGCTCAACGACCCTGAGCTCCTACCCGATCATCGGCCTGAAGGATTACCGCACCCAGACCACCAGCGGCGTGTATGATAAGTACGCCAAGATGGCGGACGATCTGTATGCCGCCGGCGCCGATCACGTGTGGGCCGAGGGTGACGGATGGACCCAGGAACAGCAGGATGGCTTCTGGGCCGGCCTGACAGCTGGCTGGAAGGCGGATGTCCAGTCCATCATTGATACCGTCAATACCACGTACGCTTCCTACGGCCCGGACGTGATGGGCTATACCTCCGAGGAGATTGCTGCCTCCGAGGGCCTGAAGGTCGCCTTCGGCATGGCGCTGTGGGGATTCGGCGAAGTCGCGGAAAAGGTCCTGACCACGCCGTCCGGCAAGGTCTTCGACCTGTCCAAGGAAGAGTTCCCCACCCTGGATGACTATTACGCCGAGG
>CAZVSG010000066.1:0-12689 GCA_964629345.1 uncultured Christensenella sp.
AGTACGTGAGGCATGGATGAACCGTTCGCGCTCAATTTGACATGAGGCACCGCGTGAAACGGCACGTCTTTCATACATTGCCCGGGCCAGAGGCAGCGCAGGAATCAAACGCGGGACTCCCTGACGCGTTCCCGGAATGCTTGAAGGAACTTATGCGCCTCTAAACACGGCGGGCTCCAGCGCCCTGTAGATCCGCAGGAATCTCTCAAGCGACGCGGCGTAGATTGCCTTGTTTCCTTCCTCTGGCAGGATAACAGAACGGATCGGGTTCACCTTCGCGGCTTCATTCAGGCTGCCGTATACCCCGGCGCCGACCCCGGCACACAAGGCCGCGCCCATGCTGGCCGCGTATTCCAGCACGGCCGGGACCTGAAGGGGGCGCTGCCAGATATCCGCGAGGATCTGCAGCCAGGAAGGGCTTTTCGCGCCGCCGCCAATGACGGAAAAACGGTCGATCCGGATCCCTCCGGCCAGGCTGTCAAGGATGATCTTCATATTCAATCCCACGCCCTCCAACACCGACCTGAGCATGTCCTCCCGTGTGTGGCGGACGGTCAGCCCGATGAAGCAGCCGGTGGCGTCCGGGTTCCACCAGGGACTGCGCTCCCCCAGCAGGTAGGGCAGGAAAATCAGGCCTCCGCTGCCGGCGGTGACGCCGGTGACGATGTCCGGAAGGAGGGAAAAGAACCCATCCCCTTTCCGGTCCGCGTACAGCGTGTCCGCCGCCCATTTCAGGGATAGACCCGCTGCCTGGACAGAACCCAGGGGCATATAATGCTGCCCGTCAAGATAGAGGAGGTTGAAAGTGCGCATCTCCGGGTCAAGATAGAGGCTTTCGCTCAGCGCCGCGATCCAGGCGGAGGTGCCCATGGCGCAGTAGGCCTCACCGGCCCGGCTGACGCCTGCGCCAGCCGTCGCGCACGGGCCGTCCCCACCGCCTGCCACGACAGGCGTGCCTTCCATCAGCCCGCATTCCCGGGAAGCCTGCCGGGTGACTTTTCCGACAATGGCGGTTGAGAGGCGCAGCTCCGGCATCCTGCCCATGCCGATGCCGGCAGCGTCCAGCATCTCCTTCGACCAGGACAGCCGCTTCATGTCAAGGCAGCCCAGGTGGGATGCGTCTGAATAATCGCTGCCCATGATCCCGGTGAGCCTGAGGGTCAGGAAGTCCTTTGGCTGAAGGAATTTCGCGGTCTTTTGATACAGTTCCGCTTCATGTTCCATAAACCATGCCATTTTCGCGACGGCGTGCGACGCGCTCAGTCGCTGACCGGTCAACTGATAGACATGCTCCAACCCAAGTACCGCGATGATCTTTTCAGCCTGCTCCCCGGCGCGCTGGTCGGCCCAGATCATGGCTTTCCTGAGCGGATTGCCCTGCGCGTCAACGGGCAGGCAGCTGTTCATCTGGCCGGAGAAAGAAACCGCAAGGATATCGGAGACCTGAACCCCGGACTGGTTCAGCAGTTCCTGCGTGGCCCTGCAGAAAGCGTCCCACCAGTCCACCGGATCCTGCTCTGCAGCCTTCTCAAAGGGATACACGACTGGGTAGGGAGCTGTTGTTTCGGCAATGACCCTGCCGCAGGTATCAAACAGCACGGCCTTGTCGCCGCTCGTGCCCAGGTCATGGGCAAGGAGGTATTGCATCTGAACTCCTGATAAAAAGATTGGGGAAAGCTTAACCTCAGGCTCCCTTGATCCTGAAGGGGTCATAGGGTTTGGTCGGCGGCGGCTCCAGGGCTTTCCGCTTCCTTGCGGCTCTGTGCCTGAAAGAAAAGAAAGATGTCATCAGGCAGCCAAACCCGATGAGCAAGAAGGGCAGCAGTTTGAGCTTCTGCAGCAGGTTCGCGCTGGCAAGCGGCGTCCTTCCCAGGACATACAGGCTGAAGAGCACGCACATCGGGACTGCCAGCAGCAGCGCGACGGGATGCCTGCGGATGAGCAGGGCGTACAGCCCCAGCAGGATGCAAAGAAGCAGGAACAGCAGGGTGAGGAACTCCGGGCCGCTGTTCTTCATCATGATCGAGATCGCCTTGCTGATGGGGTACTGGGCGTCTGAGGAGATCTCAAAAATCGTCACGATCAGCCCGTACATCGCGTTGAACATCACGATGAACTCATACAGGGCCCACCCCATCAGCGACAGGGCGCCCCAGAACACCATGCGGCGCCCGGCGTTTTCAAGAAGCTTCAATCAGCAGCCTCCTTCACTTTCCAGCATGAAGTGTAGTAAAATGCCTGCCTGCTGTCAATCGCCGCCCTGCGCTGCGGACTTGGCTTCCTTGACGCGTTTTCCCGCGTTTGATAGGATGGATCAGGTATATAGAAGGGGGTGAGGGTTATCCTGAAAATCAGCTTCGCCCTCCTGCTTGTGATCAGCACCCTCTTTTCCGCATACCCTGCGATATCCGAGACGCCGCGGGCAGTCCCCTCGCTGCGCGCCCTGCTGATCGCATGTGATGATTTTGTTTCCCAGCCGGACACAGCGCCGTCCTCCTTCAACAACGTCATCGCGCTGCGCCGCGCGCTGCTGCAGGATCAGCGCGGTTACCGGCGCGTCAGGGTCAGCCTGAACCAGGCGCTTGACAGCGAGGGCTTCTCCGCGCTGGCGGCCCAGGCTTTTGAAGGCGCTGCTGAAGGGGATGTCAGCCTTGTCTACGTGAGCACCCATGGGATAAAAGACGGGGGGGATGGGGAAGGGTTTGCCGCGCTGATGAGCGACGGGGAGAGGGAGACCTGTCTGTCAAGCGGCGATATCCATGCCGGGCTTGAGAACATACCGGGGAAGAAGATCCTCATCCTTGACGCCTGCTTCAGCGGAGCTGCCATCAACAAGGGCATGGACGAACCGCGGACGTCCTCCCTGTTCACCGGGCAGGATTTCAAGGTGCTGACCAGCGCCGGGGGAATGGAGCCCAGTTTCCTTTGGACAGACGGGCTGGGCACGGTGCGCGGCGGAAGCTATTTCGCCCAGGCGCTGGTGGATGGGCTGAGCGCATCCGGAAGGTTCGCGGCTGATGAGAATCGGGACGGCAAGGTGACCCTGAGGGAGTTGCATGCCCATCAGCTGCGCGCATACGGCGCTTCTACCCCTTATGCCTATCCGGAGACGGATGATTTTACGGTTTTTGAATATGACGCCTCAAAGGTTTCGGGCCAGGTCCGCCCCGTAGGCGGGCTGACGCTTGCTTCCAGTTTCATCCTGCGTGAAGATGAGCGGATCTCCTTTGCGTATACCTTATACGAGCCCGCGCGCCTTGCGTATCAGCTGATCTATGAGCAGGGGGGCAGCTGGCGCTTTCAGGCGCCGCAGAGCATCATGGAGGACGGCGTGCTTCCCCCCGGAAGAAGGCAGGCGTCCCTGGCCCTGCAGCCGGGCTTGGACGGTCTCTCCGGCTATCTGCTGCTGATGGTCGTTACGGTCAATGAGGACAGGGCTGACCCTCAGGCGCTTTTACTGCTGAGCGTTCGGACAGGGGAAACAGAACTGAAGCTGGATCTTCAGGGCGCGTCCTGCTTTGACCCCTCCCTTGGGGAGGAGGCGGCCTTCATCCTCAGGCACAACGGAGCGGTCGTGATCAGCGCGAGGGTCCTTGACGAGGAGGGCCAGACCGTCGCATGGCTGATGCATCAAACAGGCAGCCGTCCCCTGCACCTGATAGAGGAGGGGACGGCCATCTACTGGAATGGGAAGACCGATTCAGGGCAGAGCGCGCCGCCGGGGCTTTACAGGCTTGAAGCGGCCGTCCAGGCTGGCGGTCAGCGCGCTGAAGTAACGAGCTTGCCCATACTGCTGAAAGCGCCGGACTGAGCGGAGCTCACCATTCAATGCCTTCCCGCGCCTGCCGCCCCTGATCGAAAGGATGCTTCACCGCTTCGATCCTGCTGACGTAATCGGCGCGTTCCAGCAGCGCTTCCGGCGCGTTTCGGCCTGTGACCACCGCGTCGCCGTACAGCAGCGCCGTGTCGATCAGACGGAAAGCACTCTCAAGCGTCAGCAGGCGCGTAGCCAGCGCGACGCACAGTTCATCCAGGATGGTCAGTTCGGGACGCAGCGCATGGATGATGGTCAGCAGGCTGTCCGCGGCTTCCCTGTGCGCCTGACGCGCCTGCTCCAGCTGGGGCGGGGTCATGCGCCAGATAAAGCCCTGCATGCGCGCGCCTTCAAAAATGTGTACGTTCTCAAACCGGTCCAGGGACTTCAGCTCGCCGGAGGTGCCGTCCTTCATGAACTGCGCGATCAGCACGGGCTTACCGTGCCCAAGCATGCGAAGCGCCAGACCCATGGCCGCGGTGGTTTTCCCCTTCCCGTCACCGGTATAGACGTGCAGCAGGTGGTCGCTCATGGTTACCTCCTCATGATGGACGGATTGTTACAGGGAACCTGAAAAGAGGGTGAAGAGTCTGGCTGAGGACAGAGAAATGGATCTGCAGGAAAGTTCATTCTTCCGGGATGAGACTGAGCTTTTACCGCTGTACCTCGCGTTGAGGAAAATGATCCGCAGCGTTTCCGCGGACTGTGAAGTAAGGGTCAGCAAGACACAGGTATCATTCCGCGCGCCCAGGCCCTTTGCCTGGGTATGGCTGCCTCCGCGCAGAAACATCAGGGGACGGCCTGAGAAATACCTGATTCTCAGTTTTGCCTCTGATAAAAGCATCGCCGGCCAGCTTGTCGCCGAGTGCGTCATGATGCGAACAGGACTTTATACCTGCCATGCCATCCTGTCCCGGGATGAACAGCCGGGCAGCGAGGTTGCCGGTTATATCAAGGCATCCTTCGCCCTGCGCAACCCCGGGAAGACAGCTTTCAAGGCAGGGAGCGAATAAAAGAAACCATCCCCCGAACATTTCATTGTCCGGGAAGACCGATGACAGGGGAACCAACCCCGTTTTTCGCGGCGAATCGATCAACCTTCCAGCGGCGCATCATCTTTTGCCTTTTCCCAGGCGATGATCTGCCGTTCGTAGGAACGCGACGTGATCTTGTCCCCGGCCTTCCATTCCGGCTTTGGCAGGTTGGCGTCCCAGTAAAGCTGCCGCTCATCCATCTCTTCCTTCACGCTGTCCACCCGCATCATAAGCGGATAAAAACGCACGCCTTCGCGCTTCACCGGTTCCTCCGCGAAGGAAACGAACACGGCCACGCTCCGGGTGGTGCGTCCGTTGAGCGCGTTGCGCAAAAAAGCCCTGTATCGGGACACGGGCAGGATGGTCAGGTTCAGGGAAAAGAGGATCACAGCGCAAAGCAGCGCGAACAGCAAGCTGCTCAGCCACTCAATCCGCCTGATAAAACTGAAGATGACCGCGGCCAGCAGCAGGGCTTCGGGCATCAGCCAGACCAGAACACGCTGTTTCAGCTGTTCGCTCAGGTCAAGAATGTCCTTTTCCGTATACATCATTCTCCTCCGTCTGCTCCATCATACCCCAGCGGATGACGCTTGTAAACGCATCGTACGCACCCGGAATGATGATGTGCTTTTCCCGATATTCCTGATATAATCCGATTTGGACCTTGAGGCAGGAGGAAAGCATGGAAACGGTCATCAGGACCCGGAACCTCACGAAATCCTATCACCGGGCCCGGGGCATCATCGATTTGAGCATTACGGTCAACAAAGGGGACATATACGGTTTTATCGGCTCAAATGGCGCCGGGAAGTCCACAACGATCCGGATCCTGCTGGGGCTGATCAAGGGCAACTCCGGCAAGGCCGAAGTGTTCGGCGAGGACATCCGGCGGCGCAGGCGCGAGATCCTTTCGGGTATCGGCTATATCCCCTCGGAAGCCAGCTATTACCCTAACATGCGCGTCAGCGACGCCATCCGGATGTCTGCGGATCTGCGCAGGATGGACTGCGCCCGGGAAGCCAGGCGGCTCTGCGGGATCCTCGAACTGGACATAAGCCGGAAGGTGGAGGAGCTGTCCTTTGGCAACCGGAAGAAGCTGGGGATCGTCCTGGCGCTCCAGCACAGGCCGGACCTCTTGATCCTGGATGAAGCGACCGGCGGGCTGGATCCGCTGATGCAGAAGGCATTCTGGGATCTGATGGCACAGCGCCACGATCAGGGCGCTACGATCTTTTTCTCAAGCCACGTGCTCAGCGAGATCCAGCAGCACTGTACCCGCGCCGCCATCATCCGCGAAGGGCGGCTGGTCGTGGAGGACAGCGTGGATTCACTTTCCCATTCAGCCGCCAAGCGCATCACGCTTCGTGGCTGCGCCCGGCTGCCGGAAGGGTTTTCCGGCGCTTTTGACGTGACCCGGCTGGACGGCAGTGTCAGCTTTCTTTTCCGGGGCGAGTATAAGCAACTGCTCTCTGATCTGCAGGGGGTCGCTTTTGATGACCTGAGCATCACAGAGCCCGACATGGAGGAGATCTTCATGCACTTTTATGAGAAGGAAAGGATCAAGGCATGACTGTACTGCGTTATGAAACCAAGCGCGGCCTGAGATCCGCCGTCATCTGGGCCTTGTCCCTCTCCGCCTTCACGGTCGCCGCCATGCTGCTGTATCCTCAGGTTTCCCATTATTCTGACATCTTCAACAACATGATCGTGCGCCTGGGCATCCTTAGCGAGATCTTCAGCCTGAACGACATGGACGTGTTTGAATTCATGAACTACTATGGGCTTGAAGTCGGCAATTTTATCGGATTGGGCGGTGGGATGTTTGCCGCGGTCACGGGGATCAGCATCGTCGCGAGGGAGGAAGGCCGGCACACGGCTGAGTTCCTGTTTCCCCATCCGATCGGACGGCTGAGCGTCCTGACGCAGAAGTTCGTATCCCTGATCCTTCAGGTCGCGGTTCTGAACCTGGTCTGCATTCTCGCTTCCAGGCTGGGGGCGGGGATGATCGGGGAGTCCTTTCCGGGCGGGGTATTTGCGGATTTCCACCTTTCCCTGTTCCTGATGAACCTGCAGGTCGCGGTGATCTGCTTCGGCATCTCCTGTCTTAAGAAACGTGACAGCGCCGTGCCGGGCCTCGGCATCGTCCTGGTGTTCTATTTCCTCAACCTCTTCATCAACGTCAACCGCGAGGCGGCGTCGCTGCAGCATTTTACGCCCTATTTTTACACGGACATCGCGCGCATCACCAAGGCTTCCGGGCCCTTATGGCCCGCCATCGGCGTCGGCTTCGCTGCGGCGGGGGTCATCCTTTTGATCGGCGTGATCCGCTTTGCAAAAAAGGACCTGGCGATTTAGGAGGGCGATATGGCGAAGTATGAGAGGGAACTGAAGGGAGATTTCGACGGTTTCCTGGGGTACATCCATCAGGGGATCATCGGCGGGTCCATGTCTGCATCCTTCGAGGACGGCAGCGACTGGCAGGACGGGGAAGTCAGGGTCAGCATGCGCGTCTATGAGCGCTACAGCATGATCGGGAGCAACAGGGTCAGCCTTTCCGTGACGCTGGTCGGCCGCGGGGACAGCCTTTTCCTCAGCGCCGTCACCTCGGGCGGCTCCCAGGCCGTTTTCTTCAAAATCAATACCCTGGGCGAACAAAACTTCCTCGGGAAGCTCCAGAGCCTGGCGGAAAGCTATACCGGTTGATTCGTTTCCAATATCCCGCCCCGGCACTCTCCTGTCTCAGGGACGTTTCCTGAAGAAAAAGGTTTCTGGAAAGGCCGTCTGACTGTCCAGATCGATCGTCTCCTTGATCCGCGCCTGATCCGCGCCTTCGGCCGGGATCGGCCTGAAATCGTTGGCGGGGCGGATGCCGCTGGTGAGGATGGGCAGCAGCCGGACCCGGGTCGATTCCAGGACCCCCTGTTTGAAATCCAGCGTCACCTGAACCAGCAGGCCGTCAAACACCGTCAGGTCCAGGTTCCCGCCGAACACCAGGTTGCCCAGGGAGTAAAAGATCAGGCCGCCCTGGTATTCCTCAATCCCCTGGACGATATGCGGATGATGCCCGATGACCAGGTCTGCGCCGGCATCGACCGCCGCGTGCGCGATCTTCTCCTGCAGCGCATTGTGGCGGGGTTCATATTCATTGCCGAAGTGGCAGGTATAGACGATAAAGCCGCAGCCGGCTTTTTTCAGCTGCGCGATCTCATCTGCGACGCGCTCAGGCCCCTGGTGCCAGATGGTCTCGCGGATGCCCGCGAAACCGATGCGGATCCCGCTTTTCTCATAAACATAAAGGCTGCCGTATCCGGCGAAGGCGATCCCGGCGTCCTGGAGCGCCTTGCGCGTACTCTTCTTCCCGTCCTGCCCGTAATCCGGGAAGTGATTGTTGGCCAGGTTGACCAGCTCGATGCCGCCAATCTTCAGGATCTCCGCAAAACCCGACGGACCCCTGAAATTATGCCGGCGGTCCGCCCTGCCGCCGCCATCGTCCTTGAGCACGTTCTCCAGATTGACCATGCTCAGGTCATCCCCATAGAACACGTCGGATAAGCCGGAGAAAGGCCAGGAGTTCCCATTCTGTTCAACCGCCGCGTGGAAGGACCCCTGCAGCGCCCTGCTCTTTTCCTCGCTGCCCAGGACGCAGTCCCCGCCGAAGGTCATCACGATCCGCACCTCGCCCGGCGCATCCGCTTCCGGCTGAGTGTCCGCCTTACGCGGGATCATCGTTTCTTCCCGGATTTCCTCCTGTGTTTCGGGCAGCACCAGCACCTTGGTATTGCGCGGCAGGTTGGCGTACAGCCACCAGGCGTTCAGACCCTCATCACTGAGCCTGCTGTCCACCCTGACGCAGCCGTGGGATGCCTTCATACCCAGGGCCTGCTGCTGTTCGCTGAAGTCGGGCTTTCCCGCGATCAGTCTGTGCCCCGTTTCATGGATCAGGTTCCCCCCGTCGATGCGGATGGCGGAGTGATAGCGGAACCCTTCACTTGCAAAGCCTGCGATCCTGTCCTCTGTCAGGAAAGCGCCGGCAAGCGTATCAAAGGAACTGTCGCCGGGGGGCACGTAAAGACCTGTGCTGACGGGCAGTTCCCCTTTCAGCTTTCCCCGCTCATACACCGACATCACCTGGCGTCCCTTATCGATCAGCAGGCCGTAGCGCGTGTCCGGAAGAACGGTCTTCAGCTTTGCCGTCGGCACAAACCCTGTGACGAACACACCGTCGCCGTGGCGCGCCGCGCGGACCCTGGCGAACCCATCGGCGTATACCTCCAGCACTTCCAGCCCGGCCGTCTGGCCGTGCACGACGCCCAGGGAGGCGGAGGTTTCGCTGGGCTGGCTGTAGATCTTCTGATGCTGCAGCGCACCGACGTCCGCCACGGTGACCGGCGCGACGACAGCGGCCCATACGCTGTCTTCGTCAAGGCTTTCCGGAAGGAATGCGCCTTTTCCCGTGGGGATCAGGGGAAGCGCCGCGGCGGGCTCCTCCGTAAGGGTAAAGCGCCGCTCCAGCGCTTTCTGCGGTGATCTTTCGATTTCCATCGTCAGTAGGTAGTCCCCCGCCGGAAGCGGCTGGCCTGAAACGCGCTTGTCCCATTGGAAACGGTGGGGAAGGGTGTCTCTGCGGTCAATGGACCAGGTTTTCAGCGGCCGCTGCGGGTCGTCCGCCGCATAGACCGCGGCCTTCAGCCGCCCGGGCTGCGTCAGCTGATAATCGACCAGCAAGTCTTCGCCCGCAGCGTTTGGCATCCTCTCGTCAGCCGGAATGGCGAAACTCAGGGCTTCGGCAGGCTCCAGAACGTTCACCGCTGCCTTACCTGTCAATGTCTGGCTTTCATGATGCAAGACGGCTGTCAGGACTGCCCTCCCCCTGGGCAGGGGCTGCCCCGCGGCGTCAAGCCCCTCAAAGGGCAGGGTCAGGATCCCTGCTTCGACCGCCATCTCCGGGGTCAGAGCGATGGATCCTCCGTTGACGGCCGCGTTCAGACGCAGAATCCCTTCATCAGGTATGTGAAGGGACAGTTCCGTCATTTCATAGGGGCGGATCTTCTCCGGGGCTGTGATGAGGAGCCCGGGTTCCTCCGACAAGGCTGTCGGGCCGACAAAACCATTCATCAGCAGCAGGAAGAAGAGGAACCCGGCGCATCTCAGTTTTCTTCCTCTTGCTTTCATCCTCTGTTTCCCGCCGCCCCTGCTTTCTCTGTCAGTCCTGTTCAATATCCTATGGTCCGGACGCCCGGATGTCAAATCATACTGAAATCCTTGCCGTCTGCGGGCGATATGGATGCAGTATCAGAAGACGTTCCGGCACCTCGATCCTGCCCCCACTCAGGCTTTACGCATCGGCATCAAAAAACCGCCCGGTCACCCGGGCGATTCTGCTCATACTAAAGGGAGGGGCTTATCTGCGCATCGCGGAAAAGCACTCGCTGCAGTAGATGGGGCGGTCGTTCTTGGGAAGGAAGGGTACTTGAGTCTGCGCCCCGCACTGTGCGCACACAGCGCTGTGCATTTCGCGCGGCCCGTTTGAGGCGGGCCTGCTGGCTTTCCGGTTCTGACGGCAGTCCCTGCAGCGGGTGGGCTCGTTCTGGAAGCCCTTTTCCGCATAGAATTCCTGCTCGCCTGCGGTGAATGTGAATTCCGATCCGCAATCCCGGCAAACCATGGTCTTGTCCTGGTACATGTGTTTGGAAACCCCCCTGACCTAATATAGGTTGAACCACGCTGACCTGGTCTTTGTCCCCACACCCGCCGGCCGGAGCCTTGCTGCTCGCCTTCGCGCCTTACGCCGCTCTCTCAGGCTCTCGCCTGGCCGGGCTGACATCTAGATCGCACCATGCTCACAGACATTTTGCCTGCTTACGTGGGCCGCTTCGCCTGCGACTGGCATCGGCTTTCAACCACAAACCGCGGATCAACCATCCCCATTATAGTACCGGTTTCTCAATTGCGCAAGTAAATATTCATTGTTTGCCATAATTTTCCGTGATAAAATCAGCAAAGGGGGATAAGAATGCCGTACCATGGACTCCACACGGGTTGCGACCTGAGGGATCTGAGCTGGTTTCCAGACGCCAACCGCGGGCTGCTCAGCCGCGACGGCGCTCGCTTTTCCCTTGAGCTGGCACAGTTTTCCTATGATTATAGGACAGCTCCCTGGCTTTCCGCCGGCTGGACGGACATCTCCATCCAGGTGGACAGCCACCTGCTTTCCGGCGTGCGCAGCACGGGGGAGGACCGCGACTGGCGTCAGCATATCCTCAACATGCTGGTGCCGCGGCTCGCGCGCGGCCTGACGGTCATCACCAATCCCGTCTCCGAGGTGCGCGGCGCTCTGCGCGGGCAGGCTGATCACCGGACCGGCAAGGCGGTCACCATGGTCCTGCCGGGGGTTGACGGCACTTTCTTCGTTGCCGTCGGCTTCATGGGCACGGGCAGGCGCCCGCAGGACTGGGCGGGCAACATGCGCCTTGGCCATCCGGATGGCTTTCATGCCGGATTTGAGGCCATCGCCCGGCAGTATGAGCAGAATGCCGCGAACATCCATTTTCCCGCGGCCGCCCGCGCGCTGTGCCTTGAAAAGCTGACCCTCGCGGACGTCCTGGAGAGATGCAAAAAGCCGGGCAGCCCCTTCCGCCTTATCCTGGCCGGTCACAGCCAGGGCGCGGCTGTCATGCAGATCTGGACCCACCGCCGCCTGACGGAAGGGGTCCTGAGGGAAAACATCGCCGGTTTCGGCTACGCCTCGCCCATGGCGGCCGTCAATATGACGGAGGAGGAGCGGCGCTGCCCGCTGACCCATTTCCTGTATTCCGAGGACGTGTTCACCCGCATGGGACTTCAGGAACACCTGGGGCGCTGCTATCTGCTGAGTGCGGATGAGGAAGTCCGTGCCAGGTGCTACGGGGATGAAATGAAGGATCCCCTGTTCCATATCGTGCTCGGGCTGATCGACCGTCAGCGTGACACCGCCCAGGCGCTGGTCCTCTGCACGGGCTATCTGGAAGCGCTGTCCCAGAGGCCTTACAAGGTCATCGCTTCCTCGCTCTCCGCTTTTTTTGAGATCGCGCTGATGGAGCTGCCGGCCATTGCCGAGGAGTGGATCAACCGGCTGATGCGTTTGATCCGGCGCAGCTTCAGACGGTATTATCTTGACGCGGTCGGACAGGAGATGCCCGAAGACATGGTCCGGGACGTTTTTCACGAAATGGATGCGCTGATGGAGGAGTACGGCGCTGTCCGCCTTTCCCGGATGCTGGTGCGCTCGCTTTACCTGACCCATTCCCTGGTCAGCCCCGACCCCGACGGCATCAGGCCGGCTCCTTACCTCTACCTGGTCAACCATGCGTTCAGGGATATTCTGCCGATGGAACAGCCCGGGAACATCTCCGCACAGGCCGACAGTTCGGCTTGACAGCCCGGCACTGCTGGGCTATAATCCACTTCGCTGCCGCGCGGTCGTGGCGGAACTGGCATACGCGCACGTTTGAGGGGCGTGTGGTGAAAACCGTACGAGTTCAAGTCTCGTCGACCGCACCAGAGAGAAAGCCTTGAAACCATTGAAGTTTCGAGGCTTTTACTTATTCATATTACTCAATTACCCTTTAATTTACCCTTTACAACTTTTATGCTGAGGTTTCCTGCCCGTTTGACGCCTTGATTTCCCTAACAAAGGCGTTCATTCTTTCCGTGCTTGCCTTCCTCATGGATTGGGTCACATGGCCATACTTATCCAGCGTAAATGCTGCAGTTGCGTGGCTTAGATTCTCCTGAACCGTTTTGATGTCATGAAGTGCACCTTGCACCGCTGCCAGCTGGCCCCCGGGAAACACTCGCCAATA
>CAZVSG010000067.1:0-12492 GCA_964629345.1 uncultured Christensenella sp.
TATCCGAAATCAAATGGCCAAAACCCGGAAAGCCGTACACAACCTCGACAGCTGCGGAAAGACCGCCCAACTGCTTGCAGTAGTCGTTGCCGATCATGGTGATGGAGGAGGTCATGATGTTCTTGAGCGCATGCTTTCGAAGCAGGTTGATCTCCCTGACCCCCTTGGCCCTGGCGGTGATGGCATACATTTCGCCAAGCTGCTGGGTCATCTCATATCGGACAATCTGGGCAAGGTTGCCCATCGGCCTGAATGAGATGGTGACTGCGGGAAGAATGAAATGTTTCCATGTGCCAATGCCGGACGTAGGCAGCCAGCCCAGCTTGACGGCGAAGAAAAACATCAGCATCAGTCCGATCCAGAATGGCGGCATACATATGCCTACCAGGGACAACACGGTCAAGAACCGGTCAAGCAGCGAACCCCGCTTGTACGCCGCGAGGATCCCCAAAGGAAAAGCCACGAGAACCGCGATTACCATTGCGCAAAGGATCAGCAGCGCACTGATCGGCAGATAGTCAAAGATGACCTCCATGCTCGGCCTTCGCTGTTCCCATGAATCCCCGAAATCAAGCGTTGCGGCATCCTTCAGGAACGTGCCAAGCTGCTCCAGCATCGGGCGGTCAAGCCCCAGCTGCTTTGACAGCAAAGCGCGCTGTTCAGCAGTCGCTGTCAGAGGCAGCAGGATATCAACCGGGTTTCCGATCACATGCGTAAGAACGAAAACAAGGATCGAGATCACAACCACGACTGCAACTGTAAACGCCAGGCGCTGAAGAATGTATTTTCCCATTCCCATACTCTATTTCCCCTTTCCTTCCGCCGGCGTTTCATCAATTCCCAGGGGGAAGTGGCAGCTGACCATATGGGTGCCTTCACCTGAAAGATTTCTGTACTGGGGCACTTCGGTCCTGCACTTTTCCTGGCAGTAGTCGCAGCGGGGATGAAATGTGCATCCCGTCGGAAGTGCCATCAGGTTCGGCGGGTCCCCCGAGATGATGTTCAGCCTTTCGCCGGTCTTCAGAGCTGCAATGGACTTCATGATGCCTTTGGTATACGGATGGGCAGGGTTCTTGAACAGCTTGAAAACATCACAGATTTCGATGACCTGTCCTGCGTACATGATCGCGACGCGATCCGCCATCTCTGCCACGATGCCAAGGTCAGAGGTAACAAACAGGATGGTCGTATCGATATCGTTCCTCAGCGCCTGCATCAGGCGGAGGATCTGCGCCTGAATCGTCACGTCGAGGGATTTGGTCGGCTCATCGGCAATCAGCACCTTCGGCCTGCAGGAAAGCGCCATCGCGATCATGATGCGCTGTTTCATTCCGCCTGACAGCTGGTGCGGGTAGTTGTAATAGCGCTTTTCAGGCGAAGGGATGCGCACGAGTTCCAGCATCTCAATGGCTTTTTTCTTGGCTTCCTCACCGCTCAATCCCTGATTGATCTCCACCGCTTCCTGAATCTGACGCCCAATGATGATGGAAGGGTTGAGGGAACTCATAGGCTCCTGCAGTATCATTGCGATCCCCGAGCCCCGGATCTTGTGCATGTCCCGTAAGGGAAGGTCAAACAGATTCTGCCCGTCCAATATCACTTCGCCGGACTTGATCTTTCCCGGGGGCCAGCGGATCAGGCGCAGCAGGGACAGACACGCCACCGTCTTGCCGCTTCCGCTTTCACCCACCAGGGCCAGCACTTCGCCTTTTTTCAGAGAAAAGGAAACATTGTCCACCGCTTTGATCTCACCTTCCCGCAGCAAAAAGGATGTGCCTAAACCGTTTACTTTCAGAATATCCTGCGCAGCCTCCACCATCAGCACACCTCCAATATGTATTGAATATCGAACTGAAATTGCTCCCCTCCAGCAGAGCAACCCTTCAAGGGTTCAGGACATCTTTTCTTCTCCGGATGAATACCCCGGAACCTATAGGCATCTCATCAAGAAATACTACTCAATCAAGCTGATTTTTTGTCGTATCCGGTGTGATTGCAGACATTTTGACTCAAGACATTATACATCCATCCGTCGGAAAAGTTCAACCGGAAAACCATCATGCTTTGTACAAATTCTGATTTGAATGATGGTCGTTTCGATCCTGATGCCCTTGTCAGTCTGCGCTTCCGAACTTTGCCGGAGCATCCGCGCACGTCAAGCCGAGGTCATCGCGCAGTGTTTACCGCACGCCATATTTCTCAATGACGCCCATGTCTTTCATCATCTGCTTGAGTGTGCTGAAGTGAGGCTCGGCGTAGTCCATATAGGGCAGACGAAGGATGGAGCCGGGCAGGCCCAGGATGCTGTAGGCTGCCTTGATCACGATGGGGTTGGAGAGGTGGTACAGTTTTTCCAGCAGAGGAAACCACTTGAAATATTCACTCCGGCATTCCAGGGCGACCTGCATGCTGGTCCAGGGGCGGGAATAGAGCGCGCTCTCCTCAGGGATGATGTTGCCGCCGATATTGGCAGTGCCGCTTCCCCCAAGCGCCAGGGTCGGGATGACGATGGAATATTTGGGGTAATCGCAGCACAGCAGGCTCATTTGGTCGCCGCAGAGACGCTTCACCTGAACCAGGTGGCGCACATCGGATACCGCTTCCTTGTCCACGATAAAGTTGGGGTGGCGCTGCATCAGCTCCCAGATGGTCTCCGCTTCGATCATCACCCCGTTGCGGGAAGGGTTGTTGTAGATGCCGCAGGCAATCCCGACCGAGCCCATGCACGTGTCCAGATGCTGGAATGCGGCATTCTTTGGCAGGAGCAAGTAGGACGGCACCATAAAGATCACGCCGTCCGCCCCCTCGGCTTCAGCGAAACGTGCCAGTTCCACACTGTCCCGGGTGTTGGCAGCGTTTGCACTGAAAAAGGCGGGAATGCGGCCTTTGGTCATTTTGATCACTTCGCGGATGATCTCCCGTTTCTCCTCCTGGGCCAGCAAAGTCGACTCGCCGGCCGAGCCCAGGATGAACAGTGCGCCGCTGCCGTATTTGATTTGCCTGTCAATCAGCACTTTGAAAGCGCCGAAGTCCACCTTGTCGTTCTTGTCAAAGGGAGTCACCAGGGCCACCCAGGAACCGGAGGGACGTACATACGGAGCCATCAGTTCTTCCTCCTTGATGCGTCGTTCGTCTGTCAGCAAACAGATGGACAGCGGCCATTCATCCTCGAGAGTTCAGCTTGGTCTTCCAGAAGGGAGAGGACGCTGCCGGCAAGCGCTGAAGCACCCTGCCTGAGGATATCGAAGCACGGGACTTCCGAGCATTGGCTCAGCGCATGAAACAGCGCGTCCCTGTCGACATAGGCAGGCTCGTAATCCTGCCTGTTCACGCGATAACGCGGATAATACGGGTTGATGGTCATGCCGAGGATCCGCAGGCTGCGCCCGACGCCAACCTCCATTGACATTTGGTCCAAAACAGCCAGCGTTTCATCTGTCTCCTGGGGCATGCCTGAAATGAGCAGCTTCAGCGGGTCAGTGAACAGCAGGCGCTTTCCGGCGAGACCCGGTTCATTTGCCATGGCGGCAAAGTACTTCTGTATCACAATGCCGGAAAACCGGATGGTCCGCGCGTCGCTTGCCTTGAACAGGAAATCGAAATACGCCCTGTCCGTCAGAAGCGAACCGACTTCCGCGACTTTGCCCAGCTCAAGGAGTACAGGCCTTCCCAGGATATGAAGAATCGCCCTTGTATCGGCGCTCAGGCGGTCCAGATCAGAAAACCGGGAAGCGCCGGTTGCCATGATGATGCCATCTGTCTCCACAAAGGGAAGGATCCGTCCCAAAGCGCCGTCGATGATTGTGAGTTGCACGCCACGCGCTTCAAGGCAATCCAGCACCGTGCGGAGGTCTTTTCGCTTGTTGGGTCCTGAGATGATGAGTTTGCCTGACTTGACGACCCGTCCGATCAGGATGTTTCCCATCGGCGTATGGATCCCGGTATCCTCCAGCACCTCCAGCTGCGCCCGGGAGAACATCAGGCATCGTTCAGCCACAGCGGCATACATGCCTTCGCACACCGTGATGCGCGGCTTGGGCAGCCCCGTCACATTGTCAAACCCTTCCCCGTCGTAGCCTATGCTGGTCAGTGCGATGCGCAGCGGGGAATCAGCATTCAATACGTCCAGAAGCGCTGACAAGGTCGTTGTTTTCCCTGTGTTCTTGGCTGTCCCGGCGATGCCGATCGCAACCTGCCGCATCATGGAACCCGCTTGCTGACGGTGTGGGCACCGGCACGCCCCGGGTAGGCGCCGTCCTCACGGCTGCCCAGAATGCCCTCATACAGAGCGCTGACGAAGTCCCCCTTGTCAGCAACCGAAGCCAACACACGCTCGATGCCGCGGACCATATCCTCGGCCCAGCGCGTGGCAGTCTCTGAAGGCATAAACTTTGACCTGCCATGGAAGCGGAATCCTTCCGAAACCGCGCGAAGGGTGTCCACCTTGGAGGACACGGTGATGGGACCGCCGGAATAGGCTTCATCAGAGGAAGCAATGGAAATGGCATCCACGCCCAGCATCGCGGAGAGGCTCGCATGGAATGCGGTCGCCGCAGAGGACTGAACGCGGTCTTCCGTCTGGGTCAGGAAAGCGATCGGCGCGCCAGGCCAGATGGGCGCGTCAATGATGGATCGGAGCGCGATGATCTTCGCGGCGTTGAAATCGATATAGTTATCTTCCATCTGCTTGCTGATCATCACCTCAGGCGAATAGCAGAAAAGCGGCTGGAGCACAGGGCGGCATCCGAGCGAACGCGCAAGCTGCGCGACAATCAGCATGCCCGCGAACGCCTTGTGTGCCGGAACGCCGCACAATTCCTCATTCGTCACGACGTCAAAGGGCAGGTCATATTTCCTGGCATACTTCATCGCATAATAGGCATCGACGGTCAGCCTCTCCGGGTCGGTCCCGGCGCCCAGCGAACCATAACAGAAGTTGATCTTGGTCATATGCGCGCCGATTTTTCCGGCGAGCACCACCGTTTCCGGCGTGTTCAGGCCGCGGTGGGCACGGACCTGCCACAGGGTCGACGGTTCCAGCGCGCGATGGATGTGGAAGAGGTTGTCGGGGGTGATCACTGTGCCGTCTTCGGAATGAGTGATGAACCCGTCGAACAGGCCTTCGGTCCGCGCGCCCCAGGAGGGATCGAAATGCACCACGCCGTCCGCGCCCCAGGCCTCGCTGACCTTGATATGCGTGATGTCCATGATCGGGCAGCCGGTGCCGTACTGGTTGAATATGATGGGCTTCTCCAGGGTGTGCTGGATCCTTGGCGTGTTCATGAAGAGCCCGGTCCTTGTGAGGAAGGTGTTGAGGCTGTCAGTTTCCTCCGCGGTGAAACGGCGCGTCTTGGGGTGCAGCACTCCCTTCTGATAATAGTTGCGGACAAGCGCCTCGCAAAGCGGCGCATATGCCGCCTCAAACCCGGCCATCTTTTCACCGGTGCGCCATTTGTCCATGTCCCACAGCTCGTCGCGCACGCGCGCGCGCTCAACGCCGGGACTTGTCCTTTCCTCCGCCCATGCCGCGATGCGCGAGGCGATCACTTCCAGCAGGCCGCGGATACGACCGTTCAGATACTCATAGCTGTGACCCTGGGCAACGCAGGGGCGCTGTTTTTGGGTGAGGCGGACGTCCTTCTCATAAGGCCGCCCCTCAACAAAAGCGAGGGATTCCTCCATCGTGGTTCCAGGGCCAAAACCCGCGTCAAATCCAAGTTCCTGCGCAAGTTCCGGACGGATGGCCATGCCGCCGATGCCGATCCTTACCTGATCGCGCAGTCCTGCGGCATCCGCAAGGTCGTTGAAGCGGGACAGCAGTTCCGCCACACCGTAGCCGACCGTGCGGGACAGGAGAACCACGTCCACTTGTTTGTCCAGCGCGGTCTGCACGATCTCCTCAAGCGGAAGGTCAGGGGCGAGCAGAATGATTTCATGCCCGGCTTCAGAAAGACTGCGGCCCACCATCTTCAGCCCGATGTCGTGAACGGGGTCAATCGGCGCCAGCAGCACCCGCTTCCTGTCTTTCATACTTTCTTCGCCTCCGTGGATTTTTCCAGGTCAAGCCAGGGATATGAATCGCCCGCCCGGTACAGGTAGGCACGTACGCGAACGCGGGCTCCGGGTCCCTGGAACTGACAGAAAACGACATCAATATCTGAGAATCCCAACTCCTTCATCATGGTCAGTGCCAGGTTTTTCCCCTCCTCCTCGCTCTCGCAGGCGAGAAAGGTCTCCACATCCAGCGCGTCCATGACGTGTTTCCATATTTGGGACATCTGTTCCTCCTTCAACTGCGCCGCAGCCATGGTCTTGTCAGAAAAGCATTCTTCCGCGCCCGGGCAGCGCGGAAGAATACTTCAGGTCAGATTATGTCAGCTTCTTCCTGTATACGTTGGTCATGCCGGCTTTCTCAACGCGGCTGCGGATGGCTTTCACGTCGGTCTCGTACAGGCCCAGTTCCTGCATGCGCTTGAAATACTGCGCGCCGGAGAAGGTGTACTTCAGCGCGATGCCTTCTTCTGTTTCCATCATCTCGCGGACATGCGTGACAGCGTCGCCGATGGCGAGGGACTGCGGGATTGTCAGCAAGTCCTTGCCGGCAGCCCATGCAACTGCGTTGCGGCCCGCCAGAGTGCCGGTGACGATTGCTTCCGTATGGCCGACAAGCAGGCCTGCTTTCTCACCGCCGCAGAAAAGGTTGACACCGCCCGTCACTTTCAGGGTGTCGTCCCGCGGGGACAAGGCCAGGTAGCGCATCGAGTTGCCGATGCCCCCCGAGTACGGATCTTCAAACCGCGCGTTCTCAAACCCAGGGATCTTCCGGAGGATGTCCAGCGGATAATAAGGGCTCATCAGCTTGGCATGGCCGGTATCCAGCAGGACGATGTTTTCATTGAATTCCTTGAGCGCGTATTGCTGGCAAGCCTTTGTCGCCAGCGCTGCCTCGCCTTTTCGGAGTTCGTCGGGGATCCTGACAATGCATACGCCGGTTTCGTTCAGTTTCTTCTGGATCTCTGCGGACAGCGAATCCTTGTGAAGTTTGCATGAGCCGCTCATCGCGCCGATGGAACCGTCGGCCTTTCTGCCCATTTTTTCTTGGATCCCCAGCAGGGCCGCGACACTGATCCGGTTGCCGAATGTCGGGCAGCGGAGGACGCAGCAGCAGCAGCCGTTGCCGTACTTGGTGCAGTTGCTGATCGAACCGGCTGTGCCCGTGGTTTCCACGAACACGTCGCCTTCGATCACTTCGCCGCTGGCCAGCTTGACTCCCTTTATTCTTCCCCCCTCGGCGTCCACGCCGGTCACCCGTGCCTGCAGCAGATACTCAACGCCTTTTTTGTCCAGCAGGCGGCGGATGGAAGGCTCGATGGTCGCGATGTCGTAGAGGCTGGCATGTTTGTGGCCGGGAAACTCGATGTTCCTGTGCCTGCAGTTTTCGTCGATGACTTCAAAAACCTCACCGCCGCCCATCGCGATGGCTTCCTCAGTGGCTGTGAACCGGCCGTTGTTGCGCATGATGCCGCCGACCAGGCCGGTGCCCAACAGCATGTCGGTGCGTTCCAGGACAACGACTTTTTCGGCCCCGGCATTTTTTGCCGCCACCGCAGCACCCACGCCAGACCAGCCACCGCCGATGATGACAACTTTGATCATGTATTCCCTCCTACAAGTCCGGTCAATGTTTGATACAACGGGAAACACTTCAGCCCGGGGCATTGATCCTGATACGCAAACAACCCTTGCATCGGGGAGCCCGCACGGGCGTTTGAGTCCTTACTGGTGCTGATCCTGGCTGATACGGATACGGGAACCGGCGCTCTGAACGCCGATTCCCGTATCGGCGGAATCACCCGACGGGGGTTTACAGGATGCCCGCGTGATCGCAGATGATCTCCATCAGTTTTACCAGGCACTTCAGCGCCCAGCGGGTTTCCTTCTCAAGCAGCGCGCCGTTCTCGTCCGTGGTGCCCAGGCCTGTTGAGATGTAGATGTTGCCGTCGTAGGAAATGGTGGGGATGATGCCCATCCTGGACATGCCGTTCTGGATCTGGTGAGATCCGGCGTACATATCCTCAATGGAATAGATCGGAACGCCCATTTTTCCGTTCGCCCAGGTGCCCTCGTAATTGACCTCAACCGCGGTTGAGTTGTAGCTCTTGGTGAACTTGAAGCCGCTGAGCAGTGATTTGGGGAGCACGGAGAACTCCTCAACGATGATGTCGTACAGGTCGTCAACGGGCTTGGTCAGGACTTCCGGATGGTCACGCAGGACTTTCAGCGCCTGGATCTGTGTGAGCAGGGCTTCCTTGCCGGGGTCAAAGCCGACGTAGGCGGCCTTGCCGTAGGATGCACCGGTGCCGTTGCGGTCGCCATGCATGCCCATGGAGCGGCGGATGTTCACCATGACGTCCGACTTGCCGATGATCAGGCCGCTGGTCTCTGCGCCGGTCGCCTTGTCCATGGAGTACACGATCGCGTCTGCGCCATTTTTGACGATGTTGCAGCCGACAAACGGCAGACCCCAGGCATTGTCGATGACATAGGGAATGTTGTACTCCTGCGCAAGCTTGCTGATGTATTTCTGAAGCTTCGGGACGCCGTCTTCGTCATGAACGCCGTAACCATAACCGGGCGTGTCATAACCCAGGGAGACAATGCCCGTCAGGAATGCCGCGTGGATCGCCGCGGCCTTCTTCAGGTTTTCATAGGAACCCTTCGGGTCAACTTCCGTGAGCAGCGGGACCGGCCATGTCTTGATGCCGTGCACGTCGTACTTGGCGCCTGCCAGAGGCACAACGACGACATCCGTATTGTTCTGGCGTTTTCCAAAGAAACCGAGCTCACCGGCTGTCGACCCTCTGTCGGCGATAAAGTCCTTGTACTTGGGGGGGAAGGGGCGGCCGTAGCCGGCTTGATGGTGCATGTGCTTCTCCAGCGGAGCGATGTACCTGGAGCGGTAGCAATCGCCCATGCCAAGCGCCGGCGGGGTAAACAGTGAGCCGATCGCGACCCACAGGCCGCCTTCGCAGGTGGAAACGGGGCAGCAATCATAGTCGTCGCCATAAACGTCTTTGACGATTTCGCGTTCCTGCTCAACCAGGCCGGCCAGCGGGATGACCTTTACCGCGCCTTCTTCAGATGCCTTCATGATATCCTTGCGCAGGGGGGCGGGACAGCCGGAAACTGCGCCGGTCAGGCCGAAGGTACCCTTGCGGCTGGCCGGGAACACGCTCTCGGCGAATTTGCATGCCTCCTCGTAGATCTGAGCGGTTTCAGCCTGGAGTTTTTTGTACATCTGGAACTTGTACTTGGGTGCCGCCATGTTCTTTTCTCCTTTCAATCCGGTGCGATTCTTTAGTGATAAGAGTTGGGGATCAAGAATTACTTGAGCTTTACGATCAGTTCGATTTCAACCGGCGAGTCAATGGGCAGTTCAGAGACACCCACCGCGGAGCGCGCGTGCTTGCCGGCATCGCCGAACACTTCGCCCAGGAACTCGGACGCGCCGTTGACAACCTTCGGCTGGGCGCTGAAACCGGGGGCGCTGTTGACAAAACCCACAACCTTGACGACCTGTTTGATCTCGTCCAAAGAGCCAACGACGGTCATGATGGCAGCGAGGCAGTTGATGGCGCAGATCTTTGCCGCCGCATAGGCATCTTCCAGGGTAACGTCACTGCCTACTTTCCCGGTGCAGCAGAGCTTGCCGTCGACAAGCGGAATCTGGCCCGAGGTATAGACATAGCCATCTGCTTTGACAGCCGGAACATACGCTGCCAAGGGTTTGGCAGCTGTCGGGATCTTTATCCCCATTTCCTTGAGTTTTTCTTCAACCATGTTTCTCCTCCCAATATTTTGTTCTTTGTATCGAAAAGTCATCTATCAGGCTACAACGTGCCTGAATGTGACATTGCTGTCCAGTGTGACGCCGCGCTCAGCCCCGGTGGCGCGGTTGTCGCCGGCGATGACGATGTTTTGGTGATTGGGCATGTGGGTCTCATCAAAACCCGCGATGTGGCCGATCAGTTCCCCATCACAAAGGACTTCGTCGCCCTTGATGATGACGCCGCCTTCCAGGATCTCGACGAAGCCAAAGTAACCGACGCGGTTGACTTCCTTGTTCGGGCCGGCGGATGACTCATCGGTCATGATGAGCTCATGGATCTCATGCTTCCGAACCGCGCGGGACTGCTGCGGGATCAGCCGCAGGGAACGGTTGTCCAGGGTACACTGGAGAACAACCACCAGGCGGCTTACAATATCGGTCTTCGCGAAATAGGTGTTGTCCTTGAGCAAACCGGCCTTGTACGGATCGACGCTCAACCAATTTTCCTCCTTGGTGCATCTAGATGATGCAAAGATTTCTGATATGCCGACTGCGCTGGAACGCTGCCTGCTTCCGCACCGGGACCCACAGTGGTACTGCCCTTTGCCTGTTTCGGCTGCCGGATATTGGTCCGCCGTGCAAGACAGAGTCTCCCTCAGGGCAGCGATAAACCTGGTGATCCGTTTATCCGGGAACGCGAAACCGAGAGGCTTGCCTCCGCCAAGCCCATTTCTGCAAAGGGTTCCCCCTCAAACAACACAAATCACTGTAAATCCCACAGAGGAATGCAAAGCCCTCCAAAATAGATATATCTATCCGCACTGGCCGCTCCTGGTTGCAGCTTTTGCGGTAATATCCGTTCGACATTTCACTCCTCAGGGCAAGTGCGTTCAAGATCAGCCGACCCGCTGCCTGGCAATCAAAAGCAAACCGGAAATAGGCGTCCATACCCCCTGCACCGTTAATACCACTCTGCTTGCTTCGGGGAAATTATAGCATAGCAAAAAACTGTATACAATATGACGCGGCTGAGTAAACGTTTCACAAAATGTCCTTTTTCTGCATTGAACCGCCAGTCCTGCGAAATGTCCCAAGGCACAAAGAATTGCAGGATTTCTGTCCAAATCGCAATGCTGTGCTTCCCGTTTTTTCAATCTTGGGGGGCGGAATCCTTCCGGATGGGTATTGAAGCGGCAGCAGTTATCAGGGGTCATTCCTGCAGCAGGTCTTGGCTGTAAGCGGCACGCTTCAGCAAGAAACGGCTTGCATGGCGTTGAATAGATCAGCCATCTGTGCTAACATCCTGCTTGAGTTGACGCAGTGCATATGCGCTGTCTGCACGGTCATGTCGCCGGTCTCAGTTGGTTGCATTGATTGTCCGCAGTGGGAAGACAAGATGGAAATTGACCTGAATGGATGGAAGGCGTAAGGAAGCGGAGTCCCGGGAACACAGACACCGGGTGCGGCATTTTGGATGCTGAATCAAAAGGATATCCCTGCATTTTTCATCAAAATCTGATGCAATGAGGAATGAAAAGAATGGATGAAAACAAGCATGTTCCCGCTGCGGCCCGCCGGCTGAATGAAGTTGTGGAGATGGCGGCCCCATTGTTTATCAGGGGGGAAGGCGCTCTTCTGTATGACGAACACGGGGCGGAGTATCTCAATCTGAACGAGCTCAATGCCGTTTTGGGAGAGAATAACCGGAACTATATCCGCACAATGGAACAGGCCCTGGCCTCACCTGTGACTTCGGCCGGACACAGCATATATAAAAGGAAACTGATCGATTACCTTTCCCAGACGACAGAGGGCGTATTCAGCGACGTACACTTTACTTCCTCAGGTTCGGAAGCCGTGGAATGGGCTGTGCGCCTGGCGCAGAAAATGACGGGCCGGTCAGAGATTGTGTGTTTCTGGCACAGCATCCATGGCCGCACCTGGATGAGCGCCGGCATGTCGGGCATACCAAGAAGAAAGTCAGGGTATGGCCCGGTCCCCGCCGGGATCGTATATGTGCCCTATCCAATCTGCGGAGTCTGCCCCTGCCATTCAATGCAGCCCGACTGCGGCCTGGCATGCATCCGCTTTTTGGAGGATACCGTACAATACGCCTCGGCCCATGATATCGCCGCCGTCATCATCGAGCCTGTGCAGGCATCCAACATTCAATCAGTCCCCGGAGGTTACCTGAAAGCGCTGCGCGAGTGGACCCGGCAGCGGGGAATCTTTCTCATCCTTGACGAGGTCCAGTCAGGCATGGGGCGTACCGGGAAAATGTACTGCTATCAACAGGAAGGGGTCGTTCCGGACATTCTGCTGCTGGGAAAAGCCCTGGGCAGCGGGCAGCACATCGCAGCCTTGCTGCTGAGCCGGACGCCGGAGAAGCGGTTTACGCAGGCCATCGGCGGGGGCACCGGCGACTTTCCCCATGCCTGCGCGGCAGCCTGCGCGGTGTTTGAAGAACTTCTGGACAGAGGGCTTCTGGATCACGTATCTTCCGTGGGCGAATTCCTCATGGAGAGCCTGCTGGAGTTGAAACAGCTGTTCCCGAGCCAAATCCATGAGGTGCGCGGCAAAGGCCTGGCGATCGCCGTACAGTTCATCGGGGACACAACCACTTCCCGCGTTTATAAAGGGCTTGACTCGGCAAACATCCTCTA
>CAZVSG010000068.1:0-12405 GCA_964629345.1 uncultured Christensenella sp.
TCCTGGAACAGGTCTTTCCTGAGCAGGAGGATGTTCAGCTGGCGGCTGACCTCATCCTCATCCGCGCCCAGCAGGGAAGCGGCCTTCATGATCAGCTGGTCCTTGTTCATGCAGGTGTGCCCGATGGAGCCCGCGGCATCCTGCAGCACGTACTTGATCCCCGACTGCATCCGGAACTCGCTGTTTTTGGGGATGCCCAGCGACAGCGCGATCCGGTCGGCCGTCAGGAAACCGACGCCTTCGATCTCGTCGATCAGGCGGTAAGGGTTCTGCCGGATCAGGGCTTCGGCCTGTTCGCGGTAGCATTTGTTGATTTTGGCTGAAAGGGATGGGCTGATGCCGTATTTCTGAAGGAACAGGAAGGTGCTCCGGCTGGCCTGCTGCTCCTGAAAGCTTTCGGCGATCTGCTTCATGCGGATCCTGCCGATTTTGGGGACCTCCAGAAGACGCTCCGGCTGTGTGCTGAGTACTTCCAGGGTGTCTTTGCCGAACGCTTCCACGATCAGCCGCGCGGTGCTGGGCCCTACGCCCCTGATGAGGCCGGAACCAAGGTAGGTCTCCATGGCGCTGAGTGTCTGCGGGGCTTCGATGCGAAAACCGGAACTCTTGAACTGCCGGCCGTACTGCGGATGATGCGTCCAGGAGCCTTCCAACTCAATGACCTCACCCTCTGTAAGCTCAGGCAGGGCGCCGGTGACCGTCGTGATCCCCTCAGAGGTCCTGACGGAAATCACGCTGTATCCATTCTCTTCATTTCGAAACAGAGTGCCGGATACCTTGCCGCGCAGTTTCTCCAAAGCGCCCTCCTGCTGTTTTATGTGATTATATCAACAAGCATCCCTGAAGTAAATTGATCGGCTTTCGCATGCGGTTGACACCCCGGACCTGCTGTGATAGCCTTTTTTGGAGTACTGAGATATTTGGAGGGATCGCTTTGGACGTACAGAAAGAATCCTTGCGCCTGCACAGGGAATGGGGCGGCAAGATCGAAGTGGTGGCGCGCGTTCCGGTCAGCAACGCGCGGGAACTGTCCCTGGCCTATACACCCGGCGTCGCGGAGCCCTGCCTGCAGATCCAAAAGGATTATCCGCTTTCATTTGACCTCACCAGGCGCAATAACCTGGTCGCGGTGATCACCGACGGTACCGCGGTATTGGGCCTGGGGGACATCGGGCCTGAAGCCGGGATGCCAGTCATGGAGGGCAAGTGCGCGCTTTTCAAGGCCTTCGGCAATGTGGACGCCTTCCCGCTGTGCCTGAGGACCAAGGACGTGGATGAGATCGTCAGGACCGTCTATCTGATCTCCGGATCTTTCGGCGGGATCAACCTGGAGGACATCGCGGCCCCGCGCTGCTTCGAAATTGAAAGACGGCTTCAGGAACTGTGCGATATCCCGATTTTCCACGACGACCAGCATGGGACTGCGATCGTGGCCGGCGCGGCGCTGATCAACGCGCTGAAGATCGTGGGGAAGGAGATCGGCAGGCTGAAGATCGTCATTTCCGGCGCGGGCGCGGCCGGTATCGCCATCGCCAAACACCTGCTGGCCATGGGCGCAGGCCCGGCGGAGATGTACCTGGTCAACCGGAAGGGCATCCTCTACGGTGGCCGGGAAGACCTGGCCGCCGACCAGGCTGAACTCTGCCGGCAGATCAACCCTTCACGGTTCAAAGGAAGCCTTGCGGACGCCATGCGCGGTGCGGACGTCTTCCTGGGCGTGTCCGGTCCGGGGCTGGTAACCGGGGAAATGGTCAGATCGATGGCAAAGGATTCGATCCTCTTCCCGATGGCCAACCCCACGCCGGAGATCTTCCCGGAGGAAGCCAGGGCTGCCGGCGCGCGGATCATCGGGACGGGACGCAGCGATTTCCCCAACCAGATCAACAACGTGCTGGCCTTCCCGGGTATCTTCCGCGGCGCGCTGGACGTCCGCGCTTCCCGCATCAACCACGAGATGCACATGGCGGCCAGCGAGGCCATCGCAGGGCTGATCTCCCCGGATGAACTGAGCGAGGAGTACATCATCCCGCAGGCTTTTGACAAGCGGGTGGGCCAGGCTGTGGCCCAAGCTGTCGCAAACGCGGCGCGGGAAACTGGCGTGGCGAGGATCTGACAGCCATTTCTGTCTATACGATCATTGGGCCCGAAGCCGGGCTCATTTTTATACAGTACAGTACAGGCGATCGCGTCAGGCTTTCTCCGGCATCCCTTTTGCGTTCATTTCTCCTGTGACCGGTCATCGAGCCTGGAGGTGAAGTGAACCATCCTCGGCACCTCAGCACCGTTTGATGCGGTACGCACGATCGTTCTTCCAGCGTCAGTTCGCCTGATCTGAGCAGCGGTTCCATCGAATAGGTGCTCAGGCCGATCCTCATGGCTGCCTCTTAAGTTTCCATTTTATAGGCTTTGCATGAATACTGCCCTCTGCTTCACGGTTTTCAAGGGATCGGACAGGAATACGCAAAGTTCGGCCATAAACGCGGAGACCAGTATGATTGGTACGCCGTCGGCTTTACATTTGGCCATATATCAGGCATAATAAAACGGCGATGAGGGGGACGGGCGCCGGATTGATTCCTGAAGCGAGCCGGGGAGGGTGTGAGCCCGGCAGGATGAGCGGCGGCAGATCACCCCGGAGCATGGGCCAATCCCCCACGGCAGCCCGCCGTTAACGGGTCAGAGCGGGCGCTTTGCGCCAACCTGGGTGGTACCGCGGATTTTCCGTCCCAATGGGGACGGTTTTTTTTGGAGGAAATGGATGTATCAGAAGGTATCAAGCGACATGGACTTCGCCTCCCGCGAACGGGAGATATCCCGTTTCTGGAAAGAGAACGGGATCATGAAGAAAAGCCTGGAGCGCAACCAGGGCAAGGAACGCTTCACCTTCTATGAGGGACCGCCGACCGCCAACGGCAAGCCGCACATCGGCCACGTCCTGACGCGCTCGATGAAGGACCTGTTCCCGCGTTATCAGTCGATGAAGGGCAAGGACGTGTTCCGCATCGGCGGATGGGACACGCACGGCCTGCCGGTCGAGCTTGAGGTGGAAAAGAAGCTGGGGATCAACGGCAAGGACCAGATCGAGGCCTATGGCATCGAGCCCTTTATCCAGGAGTGCAAGAAGTCGGTCTGGAAGTACCTCCGGGAATGGGAGGACATGTCTGACCGCGTCGCGTTCTGGGTGGACATGGACAAGGCCTACGTCACCTATTACGACTCCTATATCGAGTCTGTCTGGTGGAGCCTGAAGCAGATCGCGGACAAGGGGCTCCTGTACAGGGGGCACAAGGTCGTTCCCTACTGCCCGCGCTGCGGGACGGCCCTGTCCAGCCACGAGGTGGCGCAGGGATATAAGGAAGTGGAGGAGTATTCCGCTTTTGTGCGCTTCCCGGTGGCGGGGGAGAAGGACACCTACCTGCTGGCCTGGACGACCACGCCCTGGACGCTGCCCTCCAACGTCGCGCTGTGCGTGAATGAGAAGGAGGAGTACTCGCGCTTCAGGCTGGGCGGTGATACGTTCATCATGGCCAGCGAACTGATCCCGAGCCTGTTTTCAGAGGCGGACAGAGGGGAGATGCAGATGCTCGGCCGCTTCCGGGGATCCAAGCTGCTGGGGACGGAGTACATCCCGCTGTGGCCGCTGGTGAAGCCGGAAGAGAAGGCGTTTTATGTCGTGGGTGACAGCTACGTGACGCTGACGGACGGTACCGGCATCGTGCACATCGCCCCGGCCTTCGGCGAGGATGACGCGCGCATCGGGCGCGAAAACAATCTGCCGTTCGTGCAACTGGTCGATCCGCAGGGCAGCTTCGTCAAGGACACGCCCTGGGCTGGAGTCTACATCAAGGATGCGGATCCCCTCATCTTTGAGGACCTCAGATCACGAGGCCTGCTTCAGAAAAGAGCGCTGTATACACACAACTACCCGCACTGCTGGCGCTGTGACACCCCGCTGATGTATTTCGCCCGTTCCACCTGGTTCATCCGGATGACCGAGGTGAGGGACAGCCTGACGGAGAACAACCGCAGCATCTCCTGGTATCCTGAGAACATCAGGGACGGCCGGATGGGCAATTTCGTGGAGAACGTCCTTGACTGGGCGCTCTCCCGCGAACGCTACTGGGGCACTCCTTTGCCGGTCTGGATCTGTGACAAGGGGCACCAGCACGTTGTCGGCAGCCGCAGGGAACTGGAAGAGATGAGCCTGAATCCCCTTGATGATCTGAAGGAACTGCACCGCCCGTACATCGACCAGGTGATCCTCCGCTGCCCGGAGTGCGGTGGCGGGATGCGCCGCACCAGGGAGGTCATCGACTGCTGGTACGACTCCGGCTCCATGCCCTTTGCGCAGTGGCATTACCCCTTTGAAAACAGCGAGGTCTTCAGGGGCCGTTTCCCGGCCGACTTCATCTCCGAGGCTGTTGACCAGACGCGCGGCTGGTTCTACTCCCTCCTTGCCATCGGCACGCTGGTCTTTGACCGCGCCCCTTATCAGAACTGCCTTGTTCTGGGCCATGTCCAGGACAAGGACGGGCGCAAGATGTCCAAGCACCTTGGGAATGTTGTGGATCCCTGGAGCGTGATCGACAAGTTCGGCGCTGACGCCGTCCGCTGGTACTTCTACACGGCCGGCGCGCCCTGGCTGCCCAGCCGGTTCTATGACGAGGCGGTGAGCGAGGCGCAGCGCAAATACATGAGCACGCTGTGGAATACCTATGCCTTCTATGTGCTGTATGCCGAGATCGACGGCTTTGTCCCGAAGGAGCATCCGCTGGATCAGACCAAACTCACCCTGATGGACAGATGGATCCTAAGCCGCCTCAATTCCACGGTCAGGACAGTCGATGAGGGACTGTCAAGCTATAAGGTGCCGGAAAGCGCCAATGCCATCAGCGAACTGGTGGATGATCTGTCCAACTGGTACGTGCGGCGCGGGCGCTCCCGCTTCTGGGGCACCGGCATGGCGTCTGACAAGGAGGCTGCCTTCGCGACGCTGTATACGGTGCTGGAGACCATTGTCCGCCTGTCCGCTCCGTTCACGCCTTTCCTGTCTGAGGCCATCTACCAGAACATCGTGCGCGGCGCGGACAGCGACGCCCCGGAGTCCGTCCATCTGTGCGATTACCCGGTCTATGACCAAGGGATGATGGATCCTGACATGGAGCGCCAGATGGCGGCGCTGCTGGAAGTGGTGCAGCTGGGACGCGCCTGCCGCAGCCTGGCCGGGCTGAAAGTCCGCCAGCCGCTGAGCCGGCTGCTGATCAAGGGGCCGGACCTTCATCAGGAGTATCAGGAACTGGCGCGCGACGAGCTGAATGTCAAGGAGATCATCCTGACGAATGACGCGAACGCCTTTGCCGCTTATCGCCTGAAACCGCAGCTGCGCACCCTTGGTCCGCGCTTCGGCAAGCGCCTTGGCCGTATCAGCCAGTTCCTGGCGGAAGCGGACGGCGCCGCCGCATCGGCGGCCTTCGATCGCGGGGAGAAGTTGACGCTGGATCTTGACGGTGAGGCGATCGATCTGAGCGCGGAAGACGTGCTCATCGAGGTCGTCAGGAAGGAAGGCCTGGTGTCGCAGGAAGGCCGCGGAGTGACTGTGGGGATCCTGACAGAGCTGACCCCGGACCTCATCCGTGAAGGGTATGCCAGAGAGGTGATCAGCAAGCTGCAGACCATGCGCAAGGACGCGGGATTTGACGTGACGGACCGCATCCATGCCGCCTATGAGGCGGATGAGGAACTCAGCCATGCCCTCCAAGTCTTTTCGGCGATGGTGAGCGGCGTCGTGCTGGCCAGGACGCTCACCCCGGGGAAGGGACCGGAGAATGCCTATGCCCAGGAATGGGATATCAACGGTAAAAAGGCGGTCCTTGCGGTCTGGAAGGACTGACGGACAGGCGGAAAACAACATGGGGAGGCGCAAGCCTCCCCTCTGTGTAGGATGACGCTGCCTATCCCCGGACCAATACCAAACTCAATCATAACCGCTTTGATGAGGGGGTCTTTCTGCGCCTCCGCGTTGCCTCTTTCATTCGGCGCAGGCTCCGCTGCGCCTCATTCCCCCGGCTTAGCGGAGGCATCAAAGATTTCCACCCTATCTGTGCGTTTACTCATTCGTTTAGCATATATAAGATTTGACGAATGATTGCTGTGCGTCTGACGGCTCTGTCAGGTCACGGCCGGGGCGGCCATCAGGGCTTCCCCGCCTGAATAGGAGATCTGATAGCCATCGGCGGGCAGCAATGCGGTCCGCCCTTTTTTCAGTTCGAGCGTGCCGTGATCCCACGTGAGCAGGCTATCCTGAAGAGCGGTGAGGACGGCGAAACGCCGCCTGTCCGGAGTGATCTGAATGTCATGGCAATCACGGAAGCGGTCCAGCACGAAATAGAGGGTGCCGAGCAGCCGTTCATGAACGCCCCCGCCTATCCCGGGAACACGGATAGGGACCGCCGGCTGAGGCCTGGAAGACAGATCGATCGCGTCAAGGGAATCCTGCAGATGCAGTTCCCTTCGTCTTCCTTTGTCATCCGCCCGGCCCCAGTCGTACAGGCGGTAGGTGATGTCGCTGGACTGCTGGATCTCATACAGAACGATCCCCGAACCGATGGCATGCACCGTGCCCGCGGGGATGTAGATCGCGTCACCCGGCTTCACCGGCAGTCGCAGGAAGAGATCTTCAACAGCCTCGTCATCCTGTACCGAGCGACGCAGCCGCTCAAGGCCGATGCCGGGACGAACGCCGCAGATCAACTCCGCCCCCGGAACACTGTCCAGGATGACCCAGGCTTCGCTTTTGCCGAGCTTGACGTGCTTTTTCATTGCGGCGGCGTCTCCCGGATGCACCTGCACGCTCAGCCTGTCCCTGGCATCCAGCAGCTTGAGCAGCAAGGGAAAGGGCTCCCCGACGTCTGCGCCAACAAGCGCTTTACCGTGTTCTTCTATCAGTCTGCTGAGCGTACTTCCGTTGCCGTCACGGCACTCCAGGCCGGGGATCGCGGACAACTCAAGGCTCTCCCCAGCGACTTCATCAGGGGCGTCCTTGCTAAACAATGTTTTCAGCCTGCATCCCCCCCAAGGGGTCTGGCTGCCGGTCCGCCAGGCAGGCGTCAAAAGGATCGGCGGCAGCGGCATATCAGACGAGGGTCCGCGTCGCGACCAGGTTCACGCCGGTGTCCGCAACGTTTTCTTTCAGAACGTCGCCTGCCATGATGGGCAGGCGAAGATCCAGCCGAAAGATCTCCTCCATGCATGCCGTGATCTTTTCCTTCGGGATGGGCTGCTGTGTTTTCAGGCTGACCGGGACGGAACTGCCCTTCACCCGCGCCACCGCCGTCACCATCCGCAGCGGCTTGACGCTCTCCTGCCGCGCATAGACGTCTCCGCGCTTGCAGGAATGGTCCTTTACGCTCACCACGACACCGTCCTCAAGGGTCACCGTCATCCTGCAGCCGACAGGGCAATTGATGCAGGTGATGAGCTTTGTCTCCTTCACACCGACGCCTCTTTGCCCGCGAGCCTGACGATCGCGTGGGCAAAGATCCGCATGCTCTGTGTCAGGCTGCTGACGCTGATGTATTCATCCGCCTGATGGGCCAGGTCCGGCTCTTCCGGAAAGCTTGCGCCGAAGGCGACGCCCTCGTCCAGAAGGCGCGCATAGGTCCCGCCGCCTGTGGACAGGGCCTTCTTTTCCCTGCCGGTCACCAGGTGGTACGCCTCCAGCAATCCCTGCACCAGCTCGCTCGACTCCGGCACGTAATGGGGTTTCTTGAACGAGACCTGCCTGACCTGAATGCCCTTCAGATGGGCCTGAACGATTTCCAGAAGCCGATCGCCTGCGATCAGCAGGGGATAGCGGATATCCAGCGTCGCGAATATCTGCCCGTCCTTCACGCGCAGGATGCCCAGGTTGCAGGTCAGGGGACCGGAAGCATTGTCCTGCGCTTTGATGCCCAGGCCCTCGCCGTCATACTGAGTGCCCACGGCGCTGGCCAGCAGGGCGACAGGCCCCTGAGCTCCCAGTTCCTTCAGTACGATGAGCAGCTGCCCGATGGCATTCCTGGCGATCTCCGGATAGGCGGCATGACCGTTGATACCCGTCGTGCGGATGCGGATCCCGCCTTTCTCTTCCACGGCTTCAGCAGGCCAGCCATACGCCCTGGACAGCGCCGCGACTTTTTCGATCAGTTCCCTGCCGCCTTCCACCAGGGCGCTGGCTGTGCCGGGGATGACATTGGGCCGCTCGCCGACGTCCAGGGAAAGGATGCGCAGCCCCTCCGCGCTGACAGGGGCACTCAGGTGAAGCCCGCACATGCCTTTTTCCAGGTTGATGACGGGGTAGGAAGCGTCGGGGCTGAACCCCGAGCGGGGCATGACCGCGACCTTCCTGTAATGCTGGATATCCTCCATCCCGCTCTCTTCATCGCACCCGATGATCAGCTTGACCTTGCGTTTCAGCGGAATGCCCGCCTGCCTGACCGCGGCCATCGCGTACAGCGCGGCGGCCAGGGGGCCTTTGTCATCCCCGGTGCCCCGCCCGTACAGCAGATCGCCCTCCAGCTGCGCGCCGAAGGGTTCCCGTGTCCAGCCGTCGCCGGCCGGCACCACGTCCACGTGCGCCAGGATCGCCAGCGCGTCCTCGTCGCTCCCCTCGCCCATCTGCGCGTCCCCGGCATAGCCGTCATAGTCTTTGACCTCAAAGCCCAGCGCGGAACAGGAGGACAGGACAAGATCCAGCATCCTGCGAAGTTCCTCCCCAAACGGCGCTCCAGGCTTCGCGTCTGATTTCAGGCTGGGCACCCTGACCCATTCCCTGAGCGTGCGGATCATGGGCTCCTTCATGGATTCGAGTACCTGTTCCAGATTCTTCATTATTTGCGTCTCCTTATCCTTCCTTCACCGCATGGGCGAAACGCTGAACACCTTCCAGCAGCTGGCTTCTGGGACAGCCATAGTTGATGCGCATGAAACCCTCACCCGCGGAATGCCCGAAAAACTGTCCGTCCGACAGCGCGACGCCGTGTCTCCTGCAGCGGCTGCCGATCTCGCAATGGGGCGTGTCATACGCGCGGATATCCACCCAGGCGAGATAGGTCGCCTCCATCGGGGAGATGATCGCGTGGGGGAGAAGCTCAGCAAGCAGTTCCCTCAGCGCGTCCTGGTTCCCTCTCAGGTAGGCGATCAGGCCGTCCAGCCAGTCATCACAGCCTGTATAGGCCACCCTGGTCGCGGTCAGCGCGAAAATATTCCCGCTGCTTGCCCCTGCGCGCTCAAGGTACTTCCGCAGCAAGGAAAGGGTGTCCGCTTCCCTGCATATGGCCGTCGCCTGCTGCAGGCCTGCGACGTTGAAGGTCTTGCTGGCGGAGGCAAGGCTCAGGGTCCTCTCGTCCGCTTCCGGCAGCGACAGGACGGAGATGAACTTCTTCGGCGCATAGACGAAGTCGGCATGGATCTCATCGGACACCAGCCTGGCCTTGTAGCGCTTCAGGAGCATCACCAGGGTGCGCAGTTCCTCGCCGTCCCAGGCGCGGCCGACCGGATTGTGCGGATTGCACAGGATCATCAATCTGGCGCCTTGATGAAGGAAATGCTCGATCGCCTCATAATCCATCCTGTACCGCCCGTTCTGATCCCTGATCAGCCGGGCGTCCAGGACGACCCGTCCGCTTTCACGGACAGAAACTGTGAAGGGGTCGTATACAGGGGTCTGGATGATGACCCCGTCGCCGGGCTGGGTCATCGTATTGACGCAGGCGCGGAGGCCGGCCACCACGGTCGGCAGTATCAGGGTGTCTTCCGGTCTGAAAACGGCCCCGTGACGGCGTCTCCAGAAATCCGTGACTGCCTGCGCGTCCTCCGCGGACTCAAAGGTGTACCCATAACAGGCATGCTCCGCCCTTCTGATCAGCGCGTCCCGGATGGGCTGCGCGCAGGGGAAGTCCATGTCGGCCACCCACAGCGGGATCATCCCCTCCCGCATGATGCCCCTGGCGGCCCACTTGACGCTGTTGGTCCCCTTCCTGTCGATGCCGGCATCAAAAAATGCCTGATCGTAGGTCATTCTCTCGCCTCCCTGCAGATGAATACGCAATAGCCTTTTCTTCTCTGTTCAAGGGTTACGGTGTGAAACAGCGACGCCAGTTCCGTTTTGGAGGACAAAGCCCCCTGCTGTTTGCGTATCACCACTGCTAGGCAGCCTCCCGGATTCAGCGATGCCGCGCTCCTGCTGTACATCCCGTACACGGTCTCCTTGCCCGCCCTGATCGGCGGATTGAGCAGGATCCAGTCGTAGGATTCGCCGGTGATTGCCAGGCCGTCGCCACACAGCACGCGCGGGCTGACGCCGTTGAGCCCTGCATTCTTTTCGGCCAGGCCGCAGGCGCGCTGATTGATGTCGATCATCGTGATGCCGCAATCAGGATGAAGCCTGCTGAGGATGATCCCCACAGCGCCCCAGCCGCAGCCCAGGTCCAGCACCTTGCCGGAAATCAAGGGGTTGACCGTGTCCAGCAGCAGCCGCGTCCCCTCATCGAGGGCATCCCTGGAAAAGACCCCGGCATCCGTTTCAAAGGTGAAGCGGCTGCCCTGATAGTCCAGCTGAAAGACCTTCGGTTTGTGCGCGGAATGCGGATCAGCCTTGAAATACTGCTCACTCAAGCCCGACAGCCTCCTTCAGCGCGGCCAGTTCCGCCCCTGTCAGTTCCCTGTGCTCACCGGGGGCCAGGGTTTCATCCAGGCACAGCGGGCCGATGCGGATCCGCCTGAGCGCCGCGACCTCATGACCGCGGGCAGCGAACATGCGGCGGATCTGACGGTTCTTGCCCTCATGGATCAGGACAGCGGCAAGGCTTTCCGAAGTATTTGAACTGAGGATCCTGAGCGTTGCCGGCAGCGCTGTAAACTCATGCAGAGGGATGCCTGCCAGAAATGCATCGCAGTCTTCCTCATCCAGTTTTCCGGTGACGGCTGCGACGTATTCCTTCATCACAACGCGGCCCGGGGAGAGGAGCCGATGCGCCAGCTCGCCGTCCGTCGTGAGCAGAAGAAGGCCCTCCGTGTCCCTGTCCAGCCTTCCGACGGGCATGCATTTCAGACGCACGAAATAAGGCGGCAGCAGGTCCATGACGGTCCGGGACCTGTGATCCCTGGCGGCGGTCAGCACGCCGGCGGGCTTGTTGAGCATTACATGCCGCGCCGTGGCGCAAGGAAAAGCCCTGCCGTCCATGTCCATCGTATCCCGGTCGCTGACCTGACAGGCGGGGTCCCTTACGGCTGAACCGTTCAGGGAGACCCTGCCGTCGCGGATCATCTTCGCGGCCAGGGAACGGCTGAGGTCCACCTGCAGCGAAAGACATCTGTCCAGGCGCACCTTACTTCCCGGTTTCTCCGGCGCCCGTCGGCGTCAGTACCGCGCTGAGCGCCAGCTTGCGCCAGGGAAGCAGCGGCAGCCACAGGACGGCCATCACGGCCAGGAGAAGGAGAACGGTTTCGGAAGGAAAACTCAGCGTCAGCAGGACACTCACAGCCTTGAGGAAATCAAAGATCAGCATGCCGGACTGCTTCTGTGACAGGAGATGGGCAGCGATCACGTACATCACGCCGGCAAAGGCGGGCAGAGCCAGGAGGGTGTTGATCCGGATGGTCTTTCCGATGCGCCGCCTGCGCCGCCTGTCCAGCGAGCGCCCCTCGCGCCAGGCATTGAGGACGCCCAGTTCGGGCACGCGCTGGTATTCAATTGACAGGCTTCTTCTCCAGCCGAAAATGGCCAGGGCGGCGGTCAGGATCCCGGCCAGCGTGATGAGCGCGATACCGGCGGGGTAATCGCCTCCGATCAGCTTTCCGACGGTCTCTATCGCCAGAAGGGACTCGTTGAAGCCCGGAACGCGCATATAGTAGTAAAACAGGACAAGGAAAGCCAAAAACGGCAGCAGGAAGGGCAGCATGCGAAGCAGGCGGTACAGCGCGGCCCTCAGCCAGATAAGGTAATTCCTGCCATTGACACTGTGATCCGCAGATTGACCATGCAGAGCCGCCATCCTCGCCGCAGCCTGGAAACGGAAAGGCATCACGATCAGGACATACAGGGGCAGAGAGGCCAAAAAGCCGAACGCCGGTGCGTGCTCCGGATCCAGGCAGGGAAACACCCCGGTAAAAACCGTATACAGCAGGGGCGCAAACGCCAGGGCGCGCAGCAATATCTGAAATAGAACCAACAATAGAACAGAGGCGAATTGACCGGTATACACATTCCATCCCCGCCGGTGCGGAGAGGCGGCGGTCTGTTTTTGCATCCGCGTTCCTCCTGTCAGTGCAGTCCCTGCCAGTATAACGAAAGCCCGGCCTTCAGGCAAGGGTTCGACGTACCTTATATACATTGAGCGCGAAAGCAGAGTCGTGCCTCAGATAAGA
>CAZVSG010000069.1:0-9929 GCA_964629345.1 uncultured Christensenella sp.
CGTGAGGCATGGATGAACCGTTCGCGCTCAATTTGACATGAGGCACCGCGGGGAAACGACAGGCTTCAGCCCTTATCGCTCTTTCCCTCTTCAGAAGGCGGGAAGTAGGATCGAAAAAGGGGGTTCTCCAGAAGACTCGCATGCAGTGCGTCATGGGCAACAAGGCCGGGCGTGCCCATGCAGACCGAGCAGCTGTGCCCGCATTCCGGGCAGAGGCACCTGGGGGCGCCTTTTTCCGCCTGCGGCATGAAAGCGCCGCATTCAGGACAGGTGCAGCGCATCAGCCGATGCCTGCCTTCCGGAGGTATTCTCCCGTATAGCTTCCCTCAGTCCTGGCGATCTCCTCCGGCGTGCCGCTGGCGACGATCTGCCCTCCCCGGTCCCCGCCGTCGGGACCCAGGTCGATGATGTAGTCGGCCGTTTTCAGTACGTCCAGGTTGTGCTCGATCACCAGAACACTGTTCCCGGCGTCGGTCAGCTGCTGCAGCACCTTGATCAGCCTGGACACATCGTCAACGTGCAGCCCTGTCGTCGGTTCATCCAGCAGCACGAGCGTCCTCCCGGTCGCCCTGCGGCTCAGTTCCGTGGCCAGCTTCACCCGCTGCGCCTCGCCGCCCGAGAGGGTCGTGGACGGCTGTCCGATCCTGATATAGCCCAATCCGACCTCATGCAGGGTCTTGAGCTTCTGGCGGATCCCCGCGTGGTGCTCGAAGAACTTCAGTGCTTCGTCCACCGTCATCTCCAGGATGTCGGAAATCGTTTTGCCCCGATATTTGATTTGAAGCGTCTCATGGTTGTATCGCTTTCCCTTGCAGACCTCGCAGGTGACGTACAGGTCAGCCAGGAAGTGCATCTCGATCTTCAGCAGCCCGTCGCCCGCGCAGGCTTCGCAGCGTCCGCCCTTGACGTTGAAGGAGAAGCGGTTCTCCCTGTACCCGTGCGCCTTCGCCTCGTTTGTCGCGGCAAAGACCTTGCGGATCAGGTCAAACAGGCCGGTATAGGTGGCGGGGTTGCTCCTGGGCGTGCGGCCGATGGGGGACTGGTCGATGGAGATGATCTTGTCCAGCTGCTCCAGGCCCTCTATGCCGTCATGCTCCCCCGGGTAGGTGGAAGCGCGGTTGAGGTCCCTGGCCAGCGCCTTATAAAGGATCTCGTTCACCAGACTGCTCTTTCCGCTGCCTGAGACGCCGGATACGCAGCAGAACACGCCAAGGGGGAAGCGCGCGTCAATGGAACGCAGGTTGTTTGCCCTGGCGCCCCTGACCGTCAGCCAGCCGCTGGCTTTCCTGCGGTTTTGGGGCAGCGGGATAAATTTCCTGCCCGCCAGGTAATCCCCGGTGATGCTTTCAGGGCTGTTCTGGACCTGTTCCACCGTGCCCTGCGCCACGACCCGCCCGCCGTTTTCCCCCGCGCCCGGTCCGATGTCAACAATGTAATCGGCTGTGCGGAGCGTATCCTCGTCGTGTTCCACAACAATGAGGGTATTGCCCAGATCGCGCAGGCGCTTCAGCGTGCCCAGGAGCCTGGCGTTGTCCTTCTGGTGCAGGCCGATGGAAGGTTCGTCGAGTATGTACAGCACGCCGACCAGGCCGGAGCCGATCTGCGTCGCCAGGCGGATGCGCTGGGATTCGCCGCCGGACAGGGTGGCCGCCGACCTGGACAGGCTGAGGTAATCCAGCCCGACGTCCCGCAGGAAGCTCAGCCGCGCCCGGATCTCCTTGATGATCTGCTCGGCGATGACGCTGTGCGTTTCACCCAGACGCAGGCTCTCAAGGAAGCGCTGGGCGTCTGTGAGGGTCATGCCGCTCAGATCCGCCAGATTCACATCACCCACGGTCACTGCCAGGGCTTCGGGCTTCAGCCGTTTGCCGCGGCAGGCCTTGCAGGGCTCATCGCGCATGAACTGCTCATACATCGCCTTGGCGGTCTCGCTGCTGGTCTCCCTGTAGCGGCGCATCAGCGTGGGGATGACGCCTTCGTAGGTGATGCTGTAGGTGCCCGACCCGTTGATGGACTCAAACCGGACGGGGATCCGGGTGTTCTTCGCGCCGTAGAGGATGATGTCGATGACGTCCTTTGGCAGTTCGCCCACGGGGGTATCCAGGCTGAAACCGTATTTCTCGCTCAGCCCGACGAACATCATGTGCGAGGTGGAACTCTCATCCCCGCTGCTGTTCCAGCCGATCGCGCTGATGGCCCCCTGGTTGAGGGACTTGCCTGGATCGGGCAGAACTTTTTCAGGCGGGACGTTCCGCATCACGCCCAATCCGGAGCACTCCGGGCAAGCGCCGAAAGGGGAGTTGAAGGAGAACATCCTCGGCGTCAGTTCCTCGATGCTGACGCCGCAGTCAGGGCAGGCATAATTCTGGGAGAACAGCATCCGTTCTCCCTCTGGCATGACCTGCGCCGCCATCAGCCCGCCGGACTCGCGCAGTGCGGTTTCAATGGAATCGTTCAGGCGGCTCCTGATGCCCGGTTTGATCACGACCCTGTCGATCACCAGGTCGATGGTGTGGTTCCTCTTTTTGTCCAGCGGCGGCGTTTCATCCAGGCTGTGCAGCACTCCGTCGATCAGCACGCGCACGAACCCTCCCCTGCGGGCATCCTCCAGCAGCTTGCTGTGTTCGCCCTTGCGCGCGCGCACGACGGGGGAGAGGATCATCAGCCTGGTATCCTCCGGCAGGGCTTCCAGCGCGCTGACCATCTGATCCACGGTCTGCTGCCGGATCTCCTTGCCGCACTGGGGGCAGTGCGGGATGCCGATGCGGGCATACAGAAGGCGAAGGTAGTCGTGGATCTCCGTCACCGTTCCCACCGTGGACCGCGGGTTATGGCCGGAGGATTTCTGGTCGATGGAGATCGCCGGGGACAGACCCTCGATATAATCCACATCAGGCTTTTCCATCTGCCCCAGGAACTGGCGCGCGTAGCTTGACATGCTCTCCACATAGCGCCGCTGCCCCTCCGCGTAGATGGTGTCAAACGCCAGGGAGGATTTGCCGGAGCCGGAGAGGCCGGTGAACACGATCAGCCTGTTGCGGGGCAGCTGGAGGTCAACGTTTTTCAGGTTGTGTTCCCTTGCGCCCTTGATGATCAACGCGTCTTTCATGATCCCTCCGCCTGTCCGGCAGGCATATTCTCAGCTGCCGCAAACCGACGAAATAATAGCACATATGTTCGCATAAATCAAGCCTTTTCAAATTGATCAGTCATCCGTCCGCTTCCGCCGGATCGGTTCCTCAGGTCATCATCCTGACCTTTCTGACGGCGGAAAACAGCAGGAACAAGGCCGCGTTCACCAGAACGACGCTGGCGCCGGCCGGGGCTGAGAACAGATAGGAGAGCGACATCCCGATAAAGAAGGCGGTCACGCTGACCGCGGCCGCCGTCAGCGTCACGGACAGGAAGCTTTTGCACAGCCGCATGGCCGTCAGCGCCGGGAACACCACCAGGGAGGAGATCAGCATCGCGCCCATCAGGCGCATGCCCAGCACGACGGTCACCGCGGTCAGAACGGCGGTCAGCGTGTTGTACAGCCCGGTCCTCATCCCGGTCGCCTTGGCAAAGGACTCGTCAAAGGTGACGGTGAAGATCCTCCTGTACAGCAGCAGGAAAAATAGAAGGACGATCACGCCCAGCCAGAGGCTCAGCCTGAGGTCTGAGGAGGACATGATGAGGATGCTGCCGAACAGGTAACTGCTGATGTCCGCGTTGATGCCTTTTGACAGGGACAGCACCGTCACGCCGATCGCGAGGGAACATGAAGCGATCATCCCGATGGCCGCGTCGCCCTTGATTCTGCTGTTTCCGCTCAGGCGCAGCAGGATCACCGCGGCCAGGATCACGACCGGGATGGTGAAGGGGAGAGGCGTCAGGCCCAGGGCCATCGCGATGGCCAGCGCGCCGAACCCGACGTGGGACAGCCCGTCGCCGATCATCGAGTAGCGCTTCAGCACCAGGCTGACACCCAGCAGCGCCGCGCAGAGGGAAACGACCATCCCGGCCAGAACGGCGCGGGTCATAAAGGAGAAGGACAGCATCTCAAAAAGCCAGTCAAACATCGCACACGCCTCCCGCGAACTTCCTGCCGGGGAATGTTTCCAGGTATTCCGCAGCGGTGCCCCAGAACAGCGGTGTCTGCTGCAGGTGAAGGATATGGGAGGCGAACAGGGCGGCGGTCTGAACGTCGTGGGAGATCATGATGACGGCGATGCCCTGCTCCCGGTTGATCTTCTCGATGGTCTTGTACATTTCCCTGGCGGCGATGGGGTCAAGGCCCGCGGTCGGCTCGTCCATCAGCAGCAGCTTCCGGGTCGCGCAAAGGGCCCGGGCCAGAAGGACCCGCTGCTTCTGCCCGCCGGACAGTTCCATGAAACTGCGGTTGATCAGAGACCCGGCTTCCAGGAGCTCCAGCATGTCCAGGGCACGCTTTTTATCCCCGCGGGTCAGGAAGACCCTCCTGCTCCTGATCCCTGATTCGACCACTTCCCTGACCGAAGCGGGGAAATCCCGCTGGATCAGGGTCTGCTGGGGAAGATAACCGATCTCATCCTGCGACAGCCCGTCGTCCAGGCGGACTTCGCCGCGTACGGGCGGCACCAGCTTCAGCAGGCCCTTCATCAGGGTGCTCTTCCCCGAGCCGTTTTCCCCGACGATGCAAAGGTAATCACCTTGATTGACCGTGAAGGTGACCTCTGAGAGGACGATCTGGCCGTCATAGGCAAAGGCGGCGTTGTTTGCTGTGATCAACGGCATCAGTTCAGCGCCTCCCGAAGCGTTTCAAGGTTGCCCCGCATCAGGGAGAGGTAACTCGCCCCGTCCTGCAGCTCCTTCAGGGTGACGTTGTGCGCGGAGTGCAGCAGCAGCGTTTTCGCACCGGTCTCCTCCGCGATCACGCCGGCGGATCTGCCGCTGCTGAACTCGATATAAAACACGACCGGGATCTGCTCCTCCCTGATCTTTTCCATCAGGAACGCCAGGGTCCTGGCGCTGGGCTCCGTCTGTGTGCTGCAGCCGGGGAAGGCGGCGTAATAATCAAGGCCGTACTCCATCGTGAAATAACGCATCGGGAACCGGTCGCCCAGAACGATGGTCCTGCGTTTCGCTCCGCTGACCAGCTCGCGGAACGCCTGATCCAGGGCGCTCAGCTCAGGCAGATAGGCTTCAAGCCTTTCCTGATAATATGCCTGTCCCGCGGGGTCAAGCCGCGAAAGCGCTTCCGTGAGATCGCGAACGATCAGCGCGGCGTTGCGCGGGGAGGTCCAGACGTGCTCGTCAAGCTCTTCGCCCTTATCATCTTCCTCATGCTCCTCCGGCGTGTCCTCCATGCCTTCGACCCGTTCCTCTGTCACCACGGTGACCGAATCCATCATGCGCATCAAGGCGGGGGCTTCCTCCCCGAGGGCGGAAACCGCTTCACGGATCCAGTAATCGGCGATGCCGCCGTTATACACGAGCAGGTCAGCCTGCTGGACCGCGATGATGTCCCTGGGGCTGGGTTCAAAGCTGTGCGCTTCCGCGCCGGGAGGCAGCAGCAGGCGGACGTTCGCCCGCTCGCCCGCGATGACGCGGGCGAAATCGTAGGCGGGGAAGTTGACGGTGACAATGTCAAGCGGTTTCTCCTCTGCTGACATGGCGAATGAAAGCAGCAGCAGGATCAGCGACAGGGCCAGGATCAGGATCCGGGGGAAATTCCTCATTTGTTTCCTTTCGCCGCAGGGGTCAGACCGGTTTCCCGTATCCCCCGGCAGTCCTTGCACAGCCCGGGCAGCAGGCATTCCTCCTTATTGAGGGTGAAGCCGTGGTCCAGGCTGAGGTGCTTTTCAAACTCGCTGACCGCGTCGCAGGCCAGCGCGGCGACCATGCCGCAGCCGCTGCAGCGCATGCTCATGCGCCGCTGATCCTGCGGACGGTGCTGGTATTTTACGGGGGCGGAGGATTTCTGGTCCTTGAACGCGATCAGGCTCCCTTTTTCATACAGCATCGCGATGCAGCGGTATACAGTCGTCCGCCCGATAGGAAGGCCGCCGCGGGACAGATCCTGATGGACTTCGTCCGCTGTCATGGGCCGGTCAGGCTGGGACGCGAAATGGCGCAGCACCGCTTCGCGCTGCCTGGTTCGATAATCTCCTCGTTCGCTCACGTCATCCTCCTGAAAATGGAACAGCGTTTCATATTATATCCGCTGAATCGCTTTGTCAAGCATCCTGATCTCAGCAAACTCAATGTGTCTGCCAGCGGACGATGGACGTACTGAACTCAAACAAGGACAATACACGAACGAAAAACATTCTGCCCGAAAAAAAGTTCAGAAAAACGCTTGACAGGTCCGTTTGGGAATGCTATCCTGCGCCAAGTGCATCAGGAAGCTTTCGACCGGAGGGAGAAAATGGCCAAGCAACCGGAAGACCGCGGGGAACAACAGCTCTGAAGGGGCTGTTTTTTTTATCCTGACACTAAAGAAAAACAAAGGAGAGCATCGTATGACAGATCGAGAAAAGAACTACGGTTACCTGCCAGATGAAAGGCCGCCCGTCGGGAAGCTCCTAATGTACGCCCTTCAGCAAGTCATCGTCATGTTCCCCGCGACTGTGACGGTCGCGCTGATCACGGGGTTCCAGGTCTCCACCACCATTTTCGCCTCCGGCCTGGCCACCGTATGCTTCATCCTGATCACCGGCCGCAAGATCCCGATGTACTACGGTTCCTCCTTCGCTTATCTGGCCGCCATCGGCAGCATGGTATTGGCTGAGGGAGGGGTCAAGGACGCCGGCGGGATCCTGCCCCCTGACCTGATCAGCAAAGCCCAGTTCGGCATCATTGCCTCCGGCATCGTCTCGGTGATTGCCGGCCTGCTGGTGCGCTGGGGCGGCAAGGACAAGGTGGAAAAGATCCTTCCGGCGCAGGTCACCGGCCCCATCGCGATGATCATCGGACTGACTTTAGCCGGCAACGCGATTCAAGACGCCGCTCCTGTTGCCGCCGCTGTAAATTCATTTGCGAACACAGTCTCAGCCTTCATCAATGAACTTGGGAAGATCATTGACCCTTCTCAAGCGGCAGATACTGTAAATGCAGCAGTAACCTCATTGGGAGAAGGTGTGAAAGCGGCAATGAATGCGCAGCCCTCAGTTACCGTTTTCCAGACGGGATGGGTTTGGGTAGTCTCGCTGACGACTTTGTTCTCAACCATGATCTACTCGCGCTACCTCAAAGGGTTCATGGGACAACTGCCGCTTCTGCTGGGCGCAGTCACAGGCTGTGTGGTTGCAGGATTGATTTACCTGATCGGCGGGGCTGAAATGAATCTGTTCCGCCCCTTCCCCGAAGCCGCGCTGAGCGCCTCCATCTGGAAACTGGGCGACGGCGGCATCTTCGCCCTCCCCGCTTTCACCCTGCCCAAAGTATCCTGGGCTGCCGTGGCCGCCATCATGCCCATCGCCATCGCGACCATCCCGGAATCCACCGCGCACATCTACCAGCTTGACATCTACGTCAACAACGAGGCAAAGAAAAAGGGCCGGCGGTTTGACATTGCCTCCCTGCTGGACCGCAACCTGATCGGCGACGGCCTCTGCGACATGATCTCCGGCGCGGTGGGCGGCCCGGCTGGCACCAACTACGGCGAGAACATCTCCACCATGGCCATCACCAAGGTCTTCTCGGTGCCCGTCATGTTCGCGGCCGGCATCCTGGCCATGGCGATCTCCTGCCTCACGCCGCTTACCAAGGTGATCTATAGCATCCCGCAGGCGGTCATCGGCGGCCTTGAGATCTACCTCTTCGGCGCCATCGCGGCGCAGGGCGTCGCGATCCTGATCGAGAAGGGCGTAAGCATGTTCAGTGCCAGGAACATCGCGGTCATCGCGGTCATCATGACCTTCGGCCTGGGCGTCAACTACTTCTTCGGCGGCAACATCAACATGTTCGGCCTGAACGTTCCGGCCATCGCGGGAGCCGCCGTCCTGGGCATCCTGGTCAACCTCATTCTCTCCATCGGGGACCGGAAAGGCACAGCCGTCACTGACAATTGAACCTTCACCTGATCAAGCCTGCCGCAAGGCGGGCTTTTTTGTTCCGGCAGGTCGGAGGAGACCGATCGCCGCTCCGGCCTCTTCAAGAACAGGGGAAAGCGGTGTAAACTGAAAGAAGGAGGAGAGAGGAATGACAGAATCATTGTATTACCGCCTCACCGCCGGCCAGACAGAGAAGGTGAGCGAAGAACAGTTCATTCAGGACGGCGCGGGCATATGCTATCTGGGCCTTGAGAAACTGCGCGGGTACCACGACCGGCTCGGGATAGCCGGATCCACCCTCAATGAGCTTTCTGCCGGAAACGACAGGTTCAGAAGCAGCCTGGACGTATATTTTGACATGAGCGTCGGCTGCATCAACATCATCAATGTGGAAGATCTCGGCGGGGAAATGGACAGCGTGGGATTCATCCTCAAACAGGACCTGCTCTGCCTTGTCAGGATCAGGGACGAAGACGGCAGCGAGCTGGCGACCATCCAGTCCATCCTCGCGCAGGACCGGGTGAACACCAGCATACCGAAAATATTCTGCAGTTTTCTGGAACGCCTGCTCAAGGGTGGAAACAAGATGCTTGAAACGACCGAGGGTCAGCTGCTGGAACTGGAAGACGAGGTCGCCCACGGCCGCGGGGATGCGGGGCTGAACAAAGTGATCTACCAGTACCGGAAACAGCTTTCGATCGTCAGGAACTATTATGAGCAGCTTGTGGACATCACTTCCGAACTGGAGGAGAATGAGAACGCCCTGTTTGATGAGAAAGCCGCGGCGTACTTCCGGGTGCTGACGGCCAAGGCGGAACGGCTGGTGCTTGGGGTCCGGTCGCTGAGCGAGAACCTGATGCACCTGCGGGAGATGCTGGACGCGGCGCTGAATTATAACCTGAACAGCATCATGAAATTCTTCACCATGATCACAGCGGTCTTCCTGCCCCTGACGCTGCTGGTCGGGTGGTATGGGATGAATTTTAAGCACATGCCAGAACTTGACTGGAGATTCGGTTATCCCATGGTCATCGCCCTGAGCGTGGCCATCGTGCTGCTGATCCTGCTCCTGTTCAGGAGAAAGAAGCTGTTATAAAGGGCTTGGCGCAGCCCCTTTCCCGGGCTTTTCCGCCATGATCCCCTGCTCCATCAAGAGAGCCAGGGTTTCCAGCGACGCGATGGCGTCAAGAAGGGCCTCCCGTTCATCCATCCCGGGCTGCCTGATGATCAGGGAGATGCGTTTTCCCGCGGTGAGGCTCATCCGGTTTCCTGTCTTGATCAGCGCCGCATACAGCCTGGCCGGATCGGCGGCGTATTCAGGGCTGAACCTCAGGATCATCGCGTTCTTTTCATGCCGGACCAGATCAGCGCCCAGGCTGTTGGCCAGCGCCCGCAGGCGGGAGATCTTGATCAGGTGGATGACCGGCTCCTCCGGCTCGCCGAAGCGGTCGATCAGGTCGTTGATCAGTTCCACTTCTTCCGCTTCGTTTCTGACCATCGCGATGCGCTTATAGATCTCTATCCTCTGCGGTTCACCGCGCACATAGGCTTCCGGCAGATACGCGCTGATGAGGATCTCGACCCTGGTTTCCAGCTCGTTCTCGCGCAGGGAGGAGTAATCCCCCTGAGCCTCCCGGATCGCCTCCTCGATCATTTTGACGTACATGTCATAACCGACGGCCATCACCTGGCCGGACTGCTCCGGACCGAAGATATTGCCCGCGCCCCTGATCTCCAGATCGCGCATCGCGATGCGGAACCCTGCTCCAAAGGCGGTGAACTCCTTGATGGCGGCCAGCCGCTTTTCCGCCGCTTCGCTGACGACCTTATCACGCCTGATGGTAAAAAAGGCAAAGGCGGCCTTGCTTCCCCGGCCCACCCTGCCGCGCAGCTGATAGAGCTGGGAGAGCCCGA
>CAZVSG010000069.1:9939-12296 GCA_964629345.1 uncultured Christensenella sp.
GGTCCGCGTCATAGACGATCAGCGTATTGGCGTTCTGGATGTCCAGCCCGTTTTCAATGATGGTGCTGCACAGCAGGACGTCATACGATCCGTTGTAGAAATCGAGCATCACGTCTTCCAGCGCCTGCTCCGCCATCTGCCCGTGCGCGACCGCGAAACGCGCTTCGGGGACCAGCTGGCGGAGGGCGGAGGCCATCCGGTCGATGTCCCTGACGTGGTTATAAAGGAAGAACACCTGGCCGCCTCTTCCGATCTCCCGCATGATGGCGTCGCGGATGAGGGAGTCGCTGTATTCCACCACGTACGTTGCGACCGGGAAGCGTTCCTCCGGCGGGGTTTCCAGCAGGCTCATGTCCCTGACACCCACCATGCTCATGTGCAGCGTCCGGGGGATCGGCGTTGCGCTGAGGGTCAGCACGTCGACGGTCGTCCTGTAATTCTTGATGAGTTCCTTGTGGCGCACGCCGAAGCGCTGTTCCTCATCAATGATCAGGAGGCCAAGGTTTTTGAAGCCCACGTCCTTTGACAGCAGCCGATGGGTGCCCACCAGAATATCCATCTGGCCGTCGCGCGCCAGCTGCAGCGCTCTGCGGTTTTCCGCGGGCGACTGGAAGCGGCTGACGTATCCGATCCTTACGTGGAACCCTTCAAAGCGTTTGGTCAGCGTCCGCATGTGCTGCTGGACCAGGATGGTGGTCGGGGCGAGGAAGGCCACCTGCTTTCCGTTCATCACGGCCCTGAAAGCCGCGCGCATGGCGACTTCTGTCTTCCCGTAGCCGACGTCCCCGCACAGCAGACGGTCCATGTTCGTGTCCTTTTCCATGTCGTCCAGCAATTCCCGGACTGCCTGCTCCTGGTCATTGGTCAGCTCATACTCAAACCCGTCCGCGAACTGGCCTTCAAAGGGTTCAAGGGGTTCAAACGCGAAACCGGGGGTGGACTGCCTGGCGGCATAGAGCTTCACCAGATCGAAGGCCAGCTCCTTCAGCCCTGCCTTGACTTTCGATTTTTGCCTGGACCAGGCGCCGCTGCCAAGGTCGTTCAGCGGCGGATCGGCGTCCGGGCTGCCGATGTATTTCTGCACGCGGTCAAACTGGTCGGTGGGGACGTAGAGCTTGTCGCTGCCCCTGTACTGGATGAACAGATAATCCCGCCAGACGCCTTCAGACTGAAGCCGGACCGTGCCCTGATAAATGCCGATGCCGTGATGCTCATGCACCACGTGATCCCCGACGGACAGATCCGTGAAGGCCTGAATGCGCTGACCGGCGGTCTTGGCCCCCCGCGGCTTGGGCTTCAGGCTCCCGAACAGCTCGTTGGGGGAGATGAGAACAAGTCCGGCTTCCTCAAAAATGAACCCTTCAGACAGGTTGTCCGGGATGACAAAGGGGCCTGCTGAGTCCGGAAACCCTTGAGACTGATCGGAATCTATTTGGATGCCCTGCGCCGACAGGGCGGAGGAAAGCCGTTCCATTCGTGCCTGCCCGCCCGCAAACAGAATGGACGTAAGCCCTTGTTTTTGCCACTGGGTCAGATCCTTGACCAGGTCCTGCAGCCTGCCCCGGTAGGATTCCGCCTGCCTTCCGGGCATGCTGAACGCGCGGGCAGGATCCAGCCCTCCCATCCCGCGCAGCAGGTCCTGAACGCTCAATAGGCCTCTGCCTTTCAGCAGCCCGATGACCTCGTCCCTGCCGCGCAGCAGCCCCGCCTGTGCCGGATGGCCCATTCCCGATTCGATCGCGCCGGAGAGCAGTTCCAGATAGCCCTGTCTGTTCTCTTCTGCCCGCTGCAAGGCGCGGTCGGGCGTATCAATGATGACCAGCGCGTTCTTTCCCCAGTCAAGCAGGGAAACGTCCGTACCGGAGAGCAGGTGCATCCACATATGCGCGTCACTGAACCGGCCTGTTTCACGCAGCAGGTCCGGGTCCGGCGCTGCTTTGTTTTCTGCGATGGAAGCCTGGCCGAGCGTCTGCCTGCCGGGCTTCTTTTGACCATCGGCCTCAATGACCGCTTCTTCCAGTCGCCTGGCGGCTGCCTGCCGCAGCGGGACCGGCACAATCAGCTCGGCGGCCGGGGAGATCCGAACGCCCCCAACCGGAGCGACGCTTCGCTGGCTGATCGGGTCAAAGGTGCGGATGGTATCCACCTGGACGTCGTAGAACTCGATGCGTACAGGCATGTCCGATGCGGGCGGATAGACGTCCATGATATCGCCGCGCAGGGCGAACTGTCCCCTGCCCTCCACCATCTCCACCCGTTCATACCCGATATCCGACAGCCTGCCCGCCAGCTCGGTCGTCTGCAAAACGTCCCCGGGGCTGACGGTAAAGGTCATCCCCTCAAACCAGGCCGGCGGC
>CAZVSG010000070.1:0-12249 GCA_964629345.1 uncultured Christensenella sp.
CCGCCGAGCGATCGGTAAGGATGGAAAGGTGCGGTAAGAGCGCACCGGCGGCCTGGCGACTGGTCCGTCATGTAAACCCCACCTGGTGCAAGATAACCGGAGGCATATGGAATAGCCCGTTCCGCTTCCAAACTTCGCTTCAGCTGCCTGGCGACAGGCAGCGCAGATAGATGGCCATTCAAGACAGAACTCGGCTTACAGTCTGCGCTCATCATTCAGCCGCCGAAAGGCGGTTTTCTCTTTGGTTTGTCAGCGCACGTTTTTCTTGAAGACTCTTCTTCTTTTCCACTGCATGACCGAGTTCCTTGCCTGAGTCAGCAGATTGCCGCCGAAGAACAGAATGATGTTCAGAAGGCTGAATAGGATCGCAACGCGGATGGGCCAGCCGCCCACCACAAAGCCATACAGGTAATACACAGCGTTCAGCAGTGCCAGCCACTTGACCTTGATCGGCAGGACGAAGAACAGCAGGAGCTGGAAATTCGGGTATTCGATGGCGAAAGCGAAGAAAAGCGAAAGATTGAGGTAAAGGTTGGTGCCAAAGCCGGTCAGCAGGCCGGCGGCCATTGCGGATACAGCGCCGATGGCATAGAAGATCAGAAAGCGCCTCGGCCCCCAGCGGCCTTCGATGGCAGTGCCGACAAAGTAATAGAAGTACAGCGTCAAAGCGCTTTGAAGGATGCTGCCGCCGGGCGGGATCAGCAGGAAAGTGATCAGGCGCCAGATCTCTCCTTTGAATACCAAAGGCGTGACCAGACTCATCCGGTAAATCAGGTTGAATCCGGGAAAGAACAGGTCAAGCAGGTACACGCCGGCCATCGCAATGACAATGTATTGGAAGAACGGCTGTATCCGTACCCGCTGCAATTTCCATTCAAGACGGTTCAATAAGTTCAATTCAGATCCCTTCATTTCAGTGTGCAATACTCGCCTGATTCTACATTCAAAAACCATCCTTCGTCAAGCAAGGCGACTCCGCCGGCTTTTGCCAACCAATACACGGACGGATCCGGGAACCAGGCCCCTCAGTTTTCGCGGGATGTATAAAAGCGTTCCGCCCGGCGGCGGGATGCCGTCGGGCGGATAAGCGGCGGATCGGATGATCCCTTGGCAGGCGTCAGATCTTCTCAGGTCTGGTTTTCTTCCTTTTTCTCAACGTGGATGGGGATCTTCCGCAGAACTTTCTCCTCCGGTTTTACCTTTGGCAGCGTCACGTAAAGGATCCCATTCCTGTAACTGGCATGGATCTTTTCCGCGTCAATGTTGTCCAGGTTGAAGCTCCGCTCCACATGACCGCTTCTGCGCTCGGTATAGACCCTGCCGCTTTCTTCCTCATTGCGCTCGCTCTGGTAATCGGCCTTGATGGTCAGCATCCCGTCATCAACCACAAGATTGATCTGATCCTCGGTCAGGCCCGGCAGTTCAGCCTCGATCTGGAAGGACGAATCCATCTCCCTGATGTCGACCCGGAACCCGCTGCTCAGGGAATTGTCCAGCCCGTTGAAAAAGGAACGGAAGAAGGGATCAGAGAAAACGGTATCAAGGGTGGCCGTCGGCCTGGAAAGGTAACGGCGGTAGGGAACCATAGTAAACATCATTCATTCCTCCTTGGATCATCATCGTTGATAACTGGCCGTCATTGCTGCCGGCATTTGTAGTATACCTTAAAAGGTCAAAGATAGTCAATTGATTTTGTGAACAATCTGTAAACTCTTGCCCGGATGAATGGAAAGGCCTTCCCGCCATGTCATGGCTTGATTATCCGAATGTCTTTCTTTAGAATGGGCTTATGAAGAATGACTGCTCCGTAATGCATTGCGTCAGGGACAGCTATGTGCGGATCGGAAGGCCAAAATCCGTCATGCTTGCCTATTCCGGCGGCGCGGATTCGACGTCGCTTCTTCATGCTCTTATAAAGCTCAGGGACGAAGAAGGGTTCTCATTCATCTGCGCGCATGTCAATCATCAGATCAGAAAGACTTCCTCACAGGAAGAACAGTGGATATCCGATCGCCTTTCAGACGTTGGCGTTCCTTTCATCATCAAGCGGATCCATGTGCCGGAAAGGGGAAACCTGGAATCGAACGCGAGGGAAGCGCGGTATCAAGCCCTGTATGAGGCGATGAATGACATGGGCTGCGAGATTCTTGCGCTTGCCCATCACGCGAATGACCAGGCAGAGACGATGCTGATGCGTTTGATGCACGGGACCGGTCTGACAGGGCTTGCCGGCATGTCGGAGAAAAGCGGCGTTCTCTGGAGACCCCTGCTTCAGATACCGCGGGCCAACCTGATCCGTTTTCTGAACGCTCAGAAAGCAGAATGGATCCAGGATGAAAGCAACGCGGATCCCATGTTCATGCGCAACAGCATCCGCATGAACCTGATCCCCTGGATCGAATCCGCATCCCCCGGCGCCTGCGAGCGCATGGCGCAGACTGCCTTGATCCTTCAGGATGAAAAGAAAGCCTGGAGAGCCTATGAGGATGAATGGCTCGAAAGATACGCCAGGATGGAGCCTCCGTTCGTATATCTGCTCACCGAGCGCCTGCGCTGTGAAAGCGCGGCATTTCAGAGGAGGCTGATCAGGAGGCTTTGCGATGTATATGCCCTGGCCCTTGATTTCAGGCAGACCGAAACAGTCAGGGGATTGCTGGATGCTGCGCCGGGAACCGCGCTCAACCTCCCCAAGGGAGCAAAGGCGTTCAGAGCCAAAAAAGGATTGCATATTTTGGCTGATGCTGTAGAATCGATGCATCCCGACTGGCCGCAGCCCACTGTTTTGGGAACAAATGACAGCCACGGCGACGGCAAACGGGTGCAGGCCTTCGATGCGAAGAGGGTAAACGGCGCATCTGTAAGGCAGGCGAAACCGGGTGACTGGATCGTCCCGTTTGGAATGGCCGGCTCGATGTCCCTTGCCAAGTACCTGGGTTCACGCGGAGTGGACAGGCCGTTCAGGCGTTTCTGGCCGGTTCTCGCCAGGGGAAATGAAGTTTTCTGGGTGATCGGGATCGGACCGTCGCAGACGGCGGCTGTTACGCCGGAAACGGAGCAAAGCGTCTGCCTTGCCTTTGACGCCAGACTCCCTGATGAATAAAAGGAGGAGCATCACTGTGAATCATGGATCCTGCCTGTATTCCGACCTTGAGCGCGTGCTGATCAAGGAGGAAGAGATCAGGAAGGCAGTTGAACAGCTTGGGAAAAGGATCACCTCAGACTATCAGGGGAAAGAGCCGGTGTTTGTCTGCATCCTGAAGGGCGCTGCATTGTTCTTTTCCGATCTGATGCGGCAAGTTGACCTGCCCCTTACGACGGACTTCATGGCCATTTCAAGCTATGGCAGCAGCACAAAAACATCCGGAGTCGTCAGGCTGATCAAAGACCTTGACCACGACGTGCTTTCCAAGGACGTGCTGGTGGTTGAGGATATCGTGGACAGCGGCCTCACGCTGTCCTATATTAAAAAACTGCTGTGCGAGCGCGGGGCCGGATCAGTGCGCCTGGCCACCCTGCTTGACAAACCGATGAGAAGAAAAACAACGCTTGAAGTGGATTATGCGTGTTTCACGATACCAAACGAATTCGTCGTCGGATACGGCCTGGATTACAATGAACGTTACAGGAACCTCCCCTTCATCGGGATCCTTCACCCAAGGCTTTATTCGGACGTTTCATGACGATTCCGTCAGTGCATAATCATGTATGAGTGTGGTATAATCAAAAAAGACTCGCAGAAAGTGGGGAATTGACCTTTGCGCAAAACCCGTGGCCCGTTTGGCTACATCATCATGATCGCGGCTTTCTTATTGCTTGCGTTCATTATCTCAGACAGCATGAGCGTTCCTGTCAACCGCATCACCTACCCTGATCTGCTGAGCAGGATCGAGAACGGTACGGTCGAACGGGTCTCGATCCGCGGATCACGCTTGATCGGGCTGAACAAGAACAGCCTGACCGCGCGGAGCGACTATCCGGCACGCTTTGATTTTGAAACAACGATCGGGGATGACTTCATCGAAACCGTCCGCATGATGCACGCGGCGAAGTCAGGACTCCCTTTGGACCAGGTCAGTGTCAACTCGATTGACTTTGCGGTCGACTATCTGCCGCCGGTCGTCACGCCCTGGTATATGGAACTGCTCCCTTACATTCTGACAATGGGCCTGGTGATGCTGTTCTGGTTCTTCATCATGCGCCAGCAGACCGGCGGGAGCGGGAAAGTCCTCAACTTCGGCAAGAGTCATGCCAATATGGTCGACCCGACCAAGAACAAGATCACGTTTGCCGACGTGGCCGGCGCGGATGAAGAGAAGAACGAACTGAAGGAAATCGTCGATTTCCTGAAAAATCCGAAAGAGTATCTGGACCTGGGCGCGCGCATTCCCAAGGGAGTGCTTCTGGTAGGCCCTCCCGGCACCGGCAAGACCCTGCTGGCCAAGGCGGTCGCCGGTGAAGCCAAGGTGCCCTTCTTTTCCATCAGCGGATCCAATTTTGTGGAAATGTTCGTCGGTGTCGGCGCCAGCCGGGTGCGCGACCTGTTTGACCAGGCCAAGCGGATGGCGCCCAGCATCATCTTCATTGACGAGATCGACGCCGTGGGGCGCCATCGCGGCGCCGGCCTTGGCGGCGGGCATGATGAGCGCGAACAGACGCTCAACCAGCTTCTGGTTGAGATGGATGGCTTTACCACCAACGAGGGCGTCATCGTGATGGCGGCGACAAACCGCAATGATATCCTGGATCCGGCGCTGCTCCGGCCCGGCCGCTTTGACCGTCAGGTCACCGTGCATTTCCCGGATATCACAGGCCGTATCGCGATCCTCAGGGTACACTCCCACGGAAAGCCCCTGGGGCCTGACGTTGACCTTGAGAACATCGCCAAGCGCACGCCTTTTGCCACCGGCGCGGATCTTGAAAACATCATGAACGAGGGAGCGCTTGTCGCTGCCCGGAACCATGAAAAACAGATCAGCCAGGCGCATCTGATCGAGGCGGTCGAACGCGTTCAGATGGGGCCGGAGAAAAAGAGCCATAAGGTCCTTGAGGAGGATAAAAGGATCGTCGCCTACCATGAGGCCGGTCACGCGGTCGTGGGCCACATGCTGCCGCTGTGCGACGAGGTGCATACCGTCACCGTCGTCCCGCGCGGGGGTGCGGGCGGATTCACGCTGTCCCTGCCGGAGAAGGAATTTGACATGACCAGCCGCTCAAAAATGCTGCAGTCTGTTTCGATGATGCTTGGCGGTCATGCCGCGATCAGGATCATTGAAAACGACGTCTATACCGGCGCGCAGTCCGATCTGAAGCGAGCAACGGATATCATCAGGACCATGGTCACCAAGCTTGGCATGAGCGACGAGCTGGGAACGATCTATCTTGGGAAAGATCAGGAAGTCTTTGTCGGAATGGAATTCGGGCAGGTCAGGGAGTACAGCGAGGAATACGCCACCCGGGTGGACAAAGAAGTTTCCAGCATCCTCAGCCAGTGTTATGAGGTTACCATGAACACGCTGAAGGCCAACATCGGAAAACTCCACGGCCTGGCGAAAATGCTGATCGACAAGGAAACGATCAACCGGGAGGAGTTCCTCAGCTTCATGGACGGCCCTGCGCCGCAGCCCGCGGCAGTTCAGGCATAGGGGTGCGGTCAGTTCCTGTCTTCTCTGAACTCAGGCCTTTCAGGCCGGATCTGCACACCCACACCAGCCATTCAGACGGCCTGCTGAGCCCCCATCGGCTGGTCAGCGAAGCCAAGGCAGCCGGCATCAATCTGCTGTCCGTGACCGACCATGACACGGTCAAAGGCCTTGCGGACGCGAAGAAAGCGGCGGAGATCGCTAAGATCGGTCTGATCCCGGGCATTGAGATCAGCACGGCGGGCGATGAGGAAGTCCATATACTGGCCTACTTTGTGACACCTGAAATGTCTGCGCTGAAAGACCTGGTCAGGAGAGTCAGCCTTGACAGGCAGATCAGGCGCGGCAGATTCCTCGAAAAGCTGAGAATCCTTGGGATCACCCTGACGGTTGAGGATCTGCAGATCCCAGAGGGAACGGATTGCAGCAGAATGCATATCGGCCGCGCGCTGGTCAGGAAAGGGATCGTGCCTTCGGTTTCAAAGGCTTTTGAGCTGTTCCTTGCAGTCGGGAGACCCGCTTACGTGTCCCGGATCCGTCTGGACACGGAAGATACTCTCCGATTGCTCAGAGAAGAGGGGGCTGTTCCCGTGCTTGCACATCCGGAACTGATCAGAAACAGGGAAGCAAAGTCGCCGGAGCGCATCGCGAAGCTGAAGGACGCGGGCCTCTGCGGGATCGAAGCTTACCACTCAAGACACAGCGAATCAGGCAGCCGGTATTGGGATGCGCTTGCGAGGAAACATGGTTTGCTGGTGACCGGAGGAAGTGATTTTCATCTGCATGGCGATGACCATGGTCCGATCGGCTGCTGTATTCAGAAATGGGAGAAGGCTGATGAGGACGCCGCGCGGCTGATGGAACGGATGCCTGATGCGATGGAGACGGTTTATACGTGAGCAGCTATCCTGACAACAGAAGAAAAAATCCAGGGAATCAAGCGGCGCGGGACCCGTGGCAGCCAGCAGCGCCGGCCTATTCAGCGGGGAATATCCCTCAGCAGCCGATGCAGGAGAAGCAGGGCAGAAAAGGCATGAATGCTGCTCCCGGCAGCGGCGGGGGCGGCGGAGGGAGAAAACGGTTCCGCGTGGTGTTGATCCTGCTCGCGGTCCTTGCCGTCCTGTTCACAGGGTATTTTGGCATCATTCAGCTCCGTGACCGGCAGGTCATGCAGTTCATCGCTCCTTATAAAGACGTCTACGGCCCCAACATCTACATCAACGACGTCCCCCTGTCAGGGCTCAGCCCGCAGGCAGCGCTTGACAGGTTGAAAGAGAGCATCCAAAGCAGGATCAACGGCTGGAACCTCTCCGTCACATACAAAGGGCATGAGTTCATCAAATTGAATTACGGGAACCTGGGCATCCGGACGTCGGAGGAGGAACTGTATCCGCTTCTGAACGATGCCTGGATGCTGACCCATTCCGGCAGCATCCATGATCAGAAGGCCGCGATCGACAGGCTGCTGGACAATGAGTATACAGTATCAACAGCGGAAAATGAGATCAGCGCAGAGGAGCTGCGGTCAATTTTACAGCAGATCTCGCCCTATGTGGACCATGATGCGGTCGACGCAAAGATCCTTGCCTTTCAGCCGGACAATGAGCAGCCCTTCACATTCCAGGAGGAGGAGCAGGGAGCAAGGCTGGACATCGGGTCTGAAGAACGCAGGATCCTTTCCATGGCGGTCTCAGGCGTTTCCGGTGTTCTGGAGCTGGCCCCCGAGGTCATCCTTCCTTCTGTCACCAAAGCGGAACTGGAACAGACCGTCGCGCTCAGGAGCAGCGCCGCGACATCCATCAGCACCAGCTCACCGGAAAACCGCAACCACAACATCCGTTTCTCCTTTTCAAAGATCAACGGCACGATCCTAAAGCCCGGGCAGACGTTCAGCTTCAATGAAACGGTCGGCCCGCGTACGCTGAAAGCAGGCTTCGCCGAAGCGCTGGAGTACGTTTACGGCGATCTGGTCACAGGGGTCGGGGGAGGGGTTTGCCAGGCCAGCACAACGCTTTATCAGGCTGCCCTGACGGCGGGGATGGGCATCGTCAAGCGGACGCCGCACTCTGACAAGGTTGACTATACCGAGATGGGGCAGGACGCCACGGTCTATCTGTCCGGCGGGCGCGAGATCGACTTCAGATTTACCAACTCCTCGCCCGGCAATATCTATCTGACCGCGCACGTGAAGACCGCGAAGAACAATTCCAAACGACTTGTTGCGGAGATCAGGATCTACGGCGTCAGCCTGGGCGAAGGCGTCAGCTACCGCCTGAGGTCGGACGTGGTCGAGGTGCTTGCCCCTCCTGAGACTGAAAAACGGGTGGTCGACATGACAGGCCTGATCGTCACCTACAAGGACGAGCAGAAGCTGAAGACCCGCGCTCAGGATGGTTATGTGATCGAGACCTACCTTGAAAAGTATGTGAACGGTGTCCTTGCTGAACAGCCGAAGCTGATCAGCAGCGACACGTTCCGCGCGAAGCCGGCGGAGTACTGGGTTGGAAATACCACCCGGAAGCCATAGCCGCATAAAGGGAAAACTGACAGGATATCACTCAGACGTTCATGCCGGATTTTCGTGCATTCATTTCCTGATTATACATGCATACTCTTGCATGAACATGTATTTTCCTGTATGATACGTCAGGATGGAGGACGGAATGAGCGTTAGGCGGTTTTTTCTTTTTGCCAATCCAGAGAAGCCGGAAACGATTCCGTCTGTCGCAGGATTAGCGGACGCGCTGATCAAAAAGGGCTGCACAGCTGTCCTTGATGAGTGGCTGCATGACCTTGTCAAAACCGGAGAACAAAAGGGGAAGGCAGGCCTTGACGCTTCGATCGACGCAGTGATCTCCATCGGCGGCGACGGCACGCTTCTGCGGATACTGCCCGAAGCTGCTGCCAGGGGGATCCCCGTACTGGGAGTGAACATGGGCCATACGGGCTTCCTGCTGGAGACAGACGGAGAGGACCTCCTGACGATGTTGGACGCCCTGATTCAAAAGAAATACATGATCGAGGAACGGCTGATGCTCCGCTGCTCAGTCAACGGCACTTTTTCAGCGCTTGCCATGAACGAAGTCGCGCTCACCAGGGGCAGCGACCCGATCAGCCTGGTGGCGGACGTCATGGCAGGGGATGAAAAGATATTCACCATTCACGGCGACGGGGTGCTGGTCTCCACGCCATCCGGCACGACCGGTTATGCCCTTTCCGCCGGCGGCCCGGTGGTCCATCCAGCGCTTGACTGCCTTGCCGTCGTTCCGATCTGTTCACACATCATGCACCAGCGCCCGGTCATCCTGCCCGCTGATACCAAGGTCAGGCTTGCTGTGCGCGCTCATCATCAGAAGACGCACCAAATCAGCATTGACGGTCAGGTCGTATTGGACCTCTCCCAGGATTCGGTCGCTGTCATCAGCAAGGCGGATGAGACCGCGAAGTTCATCAGGTTCAGGAAACAGAGGTTCCTCACACGGCTGAATGAGAAGCAAATGGAGTGGAGCAATCACATAGATGGAGGGGTAGTATGAAAAGCACCAGACAGGCGGCGATCCTCAACCTGATCGACAAGCAGGACATCAGGACGCAAAAGGAACTTGCGGAAAAGCTGAAAGCCCAGAGCTTCAACGTCACCCAGGCGACCGTTTCACGCGATATCAAGGAGATGCGCTTACTGAAAGTGCTGTCCAGCACGGGCGAGTACAAGTATGCGACAGCGGACCAGGCGGAACACTCCGTTTCCGACCGCTTTGTGCGCATGTTCGTTGATTCGGTCATCTCCATTCAATCCGCCGGAAACATCATCGTCATCAAGACGCTTTCCGGCAGCGCCAACGTCGCCGGTGAAGCCATCGATGGGATGCGCTGGCCGGAGATACTGGGCACGCTGTCCGGTGACAATACCATCTTCGTCATTGTACACAATGACCAGGACGCAGAGGAAGTCGTCAAGAAGTTCAACGATATCCTCAGATAAGAAAGAGTATGCTTGAATACCTGCTGATCCGCAACATCGCGCTCTTTGAGGAAGCCGAGATCCATTTCGCTGCCGGCCTGAACGTGCTGACCGGCGAAACGGGCGCCGGCAAATCCCTGGTGGTGGACGCGGTCAGTTTTCTTTGCGGGGCAAGAATCGACAGGGACATCCTTCGCACCGGCAGTGAACGGGCTTATGTGGAAGGGTGTTTTTATGTTTCCGAATATCAGGGCGTGATGGATTGCCTGTCCGAACAGGCGCTTGAACCGGATGAAGGCAGGCTGGTCATTTCCAGGGAATACTTGATTTCAGGCCGAAATGTCTACAGAGTCGGGGGAGTGGCCGTTTCTGCTGCCATGTTCAGGGACCTGTCCTCGCTGTTGATCGACCTGCATGGGCAGCATGAGCATCAGTCCCTCCTGCAGGAAAGCCGGCATATGGCCTATCTGGACAGCTTCGGGAACGATCAACACAGTGAACTGCTTCAACAGACAAAGGCGGTGTTTCAGACGCTTCTTGAGACGGGACGAAGTTACCGTCAGGCCAGGGATTCAATGGCGGCCGCGTCTGAAAGGCTGTCAATGCTCAGGAGCAAAAAGAACGAACTCCAGTCGGCAAACCTCAGGGAGGGCGAAGAAGAGGAGTTACAGCAGTCAAGAGCGTTGCTCAGAAACGCCAAAAGGATCACTGACGCGCTGCAGGAGGCAAATATGCTGCTGGCTGATCCGCCCGACCAGGAGGCAACCGCATTATCTCTTGCAAAGCAGGCGCTGAAAGCGCTCAATCAGATCGCCGATATCGACCCGCAGTTCGCTCTCTTCTCTGACAGGCTGAGCAGTGCATATTATGAGATCGAGGAACTTGCCCACGACCTCTCAAGGGTGATGAGCGAGATGGACTCAGACGGCGAAAGCCTGGCAGAGGTCGAGACAAGGCTTGATCTCCTGAGGAAACTCAGAAAAAAATACAACTCCTCCGTTGATGAAATGATTCTGGACCTTCAGAGCATTGAGTCTGAGATCGCGAAGATTGACAAAATGGATGAGAATCTTGACCACTTCAGGAAACAGGCTGAGCTGGCAGAACAAAAGTTCCGTGATTGCGCAACCCGCTTGAGCCTTCGCAGGGCAGAATTGGCGAAAGTGCTGGAAACAGAGCTGGAAAACGTGCTGAATGAACTGAATATGGCCGGGACCAGGTTCTCGATCCAGATCAGGACAGATGATAAAACACCTCATGCCGATGGCATGGACCAGGTGAGGATGATGGTATCTCCCAACCAGGGGGAGGACTTGAAGTCGCTGACCAAGATCGCTTCCGGCGGGGAGCTTTCCCGCCTGATGCTGGCGATGAAAGCGCTGACGGCTGAGAAAAACGAAGTGCCGACCATGGTCTTTGACGAAATCGACACGGGGGTATCAGGAAAGACCGCGATCGTGATCGCAAGAAAAATGTGGGATATCGCCCGCTATCGCCAGGTGATCTGCGTCACGCACCTGCATCAGCTGGCATCCATGGCAAATGTCCACTTGCATGTCAGCAAGCATAGCGAGGAGGGCAGGACCCAGGCAGAAGTGAAGATCCTTGATGAGAGTCAAAGGACAGTTGAAATCGCAAATATGCTTGGAGATATTGCTACACAGGGGGAAAGCAGCCTTCAGCACGCTGAAGTGCTGCTGAGGGACGCCTCGGCTTATCGGGTTTTGCACCCGATGGCATCGTCATGATCATCTTAGTGCTCCGATTTTCAGATCAAACCCCGTCCTTGATGATGCGGCCGTCTGATGGAATGCCTGTGAAAGACCGATTCAATCAACAATAGCCCGGCGATCAATCCCCTTTCCAACAGCTCGATGCGTAAAATTTAATACTGCGTCATATTTGGGATCTGATGGGGCTTTCCCAATCAGCCTTGGAGGCTTTCTTTTCATTCCCACCCTTTAAATGAAGATTATATGTTGGAATTATTACAATTATATGTTATTATATGAAAGAAAGTTGAAGCTGCTGTGAACGGGAAGGTGATTTGATGCAAAACAGGATGTCATTCCCGATTGAGTCAAGATCTTTCGGAAATGAAAGAAGGCTCAGGCTGGACGCCCGGACATCTGCGATCATCGACTGGGCAGAGGTGGACGACCATCACGCCATACTGGACGCGGGATGTGCGGATGGCATCCTGCTGGCCTATTATGCCAGGCACTTCATGATCAGGGCCTGCGGCATGGTGACTGACAGTACCCAGGAAACCTCCATAAGAGAAAAACTTGGCAGCCAGGCGGAGATCCTGCGCGCCGACAGACTGGATATCCCTTGGCGTGACAACAGCTTCCATGAGGTGTTTGTTGCTTTTCCGCTTCGGAATCACCCGGAAACAGGTCAATTTTTTGGGGAGGTGCTGCGCGTACTGAAAGAGGAAGGGCAGCTGCTGATTTCGGTCCCCTGTACACCGGTCCTCACCCAGCTTGGGTTCAAGCGCCGCAGGAGCCGGGAAAACTATGTGCTGACAGACCCGTATCAGCTGATGCACCTCCTGGAGGCCTGCGGATTTATTGATATATCCATGAGGATCTCCAGGCTGAAGTACGCGACCGTGACGGCCAGGAAGAGCGCGTTTGATCATGACAG
>CAZVSG010000071.1:0-737 GCA_964629345.1 uncultured Christensenella sp.
CGACGACCAAGGGCTACACCACCCAGGTCGCGGCCCTGGCGCTGCTGACCTGCTACCTGGCGCAGGAGCGGGGGCAGATGAGCGCCGAGGAGCTGGAGGAGATGCAGTCCCTCCTGCTGAGGCTCCCGGACGCGGCGGAGCAGGCGCTTTCCGACCACAAGGAGGTGCAGCGCCTGGCGTCCCTGTTCTTCAACCACAAGGACATCTTCTTCATCGGCCGGGGCATCGACTATTCCCTGTCCCTGGAAGGGTCGCTGAAGCTTAAGGAGATCTCCTACATCCATTCGGAGGCGCAGCCGGCGGGGGAACTGAAGCACGGCACCATCTCCCTCATCCAGCCGGGCACCCTGGTCATCGCCCTGGTGACGGGCAAGCGCCTGCGGGAGAAGACCATCAGCAACATCCAGGAGGTCCGGGCCCGCGGCGCGGTGGTGCTGGCCCTGTGCCTGGAGCATGACGAGGAGATCGAAAACGTCGCTGACCACGTCATCCGGGTGCCCTTCCTGTGCGAGGAACTGGAACCCATCCTCGCCATCCTGCCGCTGCAGCTGTTCGCCTACTACGTGGCCGCGCTCAACGGCAACGACGTGGACAAGCCGCGCAACCTGGCCAAGTCGGTGACGGTGGAGTAGCCGGTAAAGCGTCTGCGGATACTTTGCCGTTTAAGAAGGACTTGCGTTTATCAAGGAATGAATTGTTCCACAAACCTCCCCGCCCGCCCGGCAAAGCCGAGCGAT
>CAZVSG010000071.1:747-12060 GCA_964629345.1 uncultured Christensenella sp.
AGTAAGGGATAGAATAGGGCCGCGGGGAGATGCGTCTCACCGCGGTTTTTTTATGGGAACGTTTGGGAATTGCATCCCCAAACCCCGCCCGGGGAGTTCCTCCCCGGACTCCAGAATTTTTTAGACATTTCGACCTGTTAATGTGTTACTTCAGTGTTTTCTCGCAAAATGAAGCGGTATACATAAAACAATCCTGCGTTATTCTCTATTTCTTGCTTAGTATCCTTTTAGCGCTTTCTTGAAGTTCTTTTGAATATTTATATAGGTCGTCATTACATGACACTTCATGTTTCGTTTGATTCTTTTCTGCATCAGGGATAATTAGCCATTTTTTCTCTCCGTCCAATTGGAGTCGACAAATCCATCTTGTTACCTTACCATCAAGTAAAACGTTGAAATAATACTGAGTGTCTTTATATGACAATCGAGCCGGTGTAACAATCTCATGCAATAATGATTTGATGATGACAAAACATTCCAGTTCATCTGCTGTTGTCTTTATTGTGCTTGTGTTTTCTACTGCTTCAATAGGTTTAGTTTCAGTTGGAGTAGGCTCCTCAATTTTCTCTTTTGGTTCCATAAGCGACTTAAATTTCTCGTTCATAAGATCATTCACATACTGGGAAAATGATTTCTTGAAAATATCTTTAAATTTGTTTATAACAATTGCTGATTTACGGCCAGGATAAATTTCTCTAATGATAAAATTCAAAAATCCTTCGTCAGGCTCCGTTGCTTGTTTCGCAAGCAATTCCTTAATGGCCGTAGTATACTTTAGGTCAGATGCTGCTCCAAAAATGGAATCAACGTCTAAGCTGTTACGATGAAAGCGTTTTATTTCTGGTACCAATGTTTCTTTTATGTCAAGCAGGTTGAACTCCATAAAGGGAGTTAAATCCATTTTATTCTTTTCATCAATATCAGTATAAAAGCGATATATTATACCGTTGGTCAAAATAGCCAGTTTTGCTGAGCATGTGGCAAAATAGCGAAAAAGCTGAGAATCGTGGGATTCCAGCTTTTGATTGCAGCTTTTTGCTTCGATAAAAATTGTAGGTTTTCCATCAATGACAATGGCATAATCTACTTTTTCACCTTTTTTAATACCAACGTCTGCCGTGTATTCTGGTACAAACTCAAGTGGATTGAATATATCATACCCTAACATTTGGAAAAACGGAAGAATTAATGAGTTCTTTGTTGCTTCCTCAGTTCCAATAACCTTGACAAGTTGCGCAGCCTTTGCTCCAAATTGCTTAAGCTGATCAATGTAATCCATAAATTCCTCCATTTTCTTCTATTAGATCAAGATAGTTACGGCTATTGCTCTTCTTTTTATGTAAGATAATAACTTATAAAAAGAAGGTACCCTCGAATAAAACACAGCTCTTGAGGCTTGCTGTCTGTCAGTTTATCCCAAAACAAGAGATTTTGCAACGATGGTCAAAATTTTCGAAATAGAAAATGATAATATTTTTAAGTTTATGCTTTGACAGCCTTTCTTGCATTCTGCCCGCCTGCTTGTGCCGATATACTGTTTTCGGTATGATGCATCCGGAAGAAAACAAGTCCCAAAGGAAATGATACTAAACGAATGAGTAAACGCAAAGATGGGGTGGATATGTTTGATGGCTCCGCCAAGCCGAAGGAATGAGGCGTAGTGGAATCTACGCCGAATGATAAAGGCAACGCGGAGGCGCAAAAAGGCCGCCTCATCACAGTGTTTACGATTGAGATTAGTATGAAAAGGAGGCCCCCATGGAGGAAGCGACCGGGAAACAGAATATGAAGCTCCTGGAGATCGTTATCAAACAGGAGGAAGCCCTGCAGCTGGACCGTATCGACGCCGCGGATGCCTGGCAGCTCGGCATGATCCTGCGGGAAATGGGCCTTGGGATCGGCCGGACCATGGCGCTGCGCGTCAGCCTGCTGGGCGCGCCGGTGTTCCACTGCGGCCTGGGGCAGCCCAAGCCCAGCTTCAGCCGCTGGATCAAGCGCAAGGAGAAGGGTACGCTGGAGTGCTGGGCAAGCTCCCTGCGCCTGAAGCTGGAGGCCCTGACCGGCGGGAACAGCCCTGAGGACCATGGCTTTTCCGCGTCAGACGCGGTGTTCTGCGGCGGATGCTTCCCCCTGCGGATCAAGGGTCTCGGCGTTGTCGGGGCGATCACGGTCTCCGGCCTGAGCGACGTCCAGGACCATCAGCTCGCGGCGGACGCCCTGGCAAAGTTCCTGAACGTTCAGGTGCCCAAGCTCCCCGCGGAGTAGTCCGCGGGATACGGGGAGCGCATCCCCACTCCGTCAGGCGGAACGCGGGCGGGAGGAGAAACCCCTCATCAGGTAAACGCCCAGCACCGCCGTGAAGCCCATGGAGGAGAGCACGCTGAAGCGTTCAAACAGGCCGAAGTACATTTTCGGCGCGGTCCCGGTGCCGATCGCGCCCGTGAACATCAATGCAAGAGTGACGGCAGCCCAAAGGGCGAGCGACAGCAGCGCGCGCTGCCGCAGGCCGCCGATGATCAGAAGGACCATGGACACGATCGACAGCAGCACGACGACGCCCGTCAGCGCCAGGTGCATCACGTCCTGCGCGGTCCCGGCAAAGCCGCTGCTGGTCAGCGGGAAGAACACGTAGCCGACCGAGGACACCCAGAACATCGCCGTGTAGAAATAGACGCCCAGCCGGAGGGACCTGCTGAACCTTCCCTGGATATACACACAGCAGAGCATCAGCACGGCGATCGCGCACAGGTCGTTCAGGCTGACCAGCTGATACCAGAGCGCGCGGGAGGGCGCGTCCTGCGCGCTCAGGTCACTGACGGCCTGGCTGAGCCAGTCATAACCCGGGTATGCGGCGGGGGAGAACACGACGGCGGCCAGGAAGGAAAGGAAACTGATGATCCCCAGGACTCCCAGCCGCTGGATCAGCGGCTTTCTTGTTTGTTCTGACATAATGACCGCTCCTGCCCATTGATTTTCCTGATCCGAAAACCGGCCCGATGACTGGAAAATCGTATTAAAACAGCCCCCCTGTGTCAAGGGGGCCGCGCGGGACCGGGCAGACCGGCCTGCCGCGTCCCGCACACTGATCCCGGGCCCATGGATGCCCTTCACCCCGCAAACAGAAAACCGCCGTTCCCGGGCGCAGAAGCGGGAACGGCGGCATTGGGGGGAGAGAGGGGGCTTATCGGGGCGCTTCCCTTACCGGGGCGCCGCCACGATGAAGCACAGGTCGTTGAGCTCTTCCTCCGGGAAGAAATCGTAGAAGGTGAAGTTGTAGATGAAGCGCTCGGCGGGGTAGACGCCGTAGCCGTCCTGGTTGTGGTCGGTGGTGTCATAGGGGTCGGCTACGATGAGGACGTCGTCCTGTTCCGTTTCGGTCCCCATGGTGTCGTAGCCGATGATGACCTGCCAGTGCCCGCCCCAGTCGTTCCAGCCGATCATGATGGGCTTTCCCTCATCCAGGGTGTGCCGGATGAAGTCGAGGGTGAAGACGTCATACACGCCCTCCCCCGCGTCAAAGGTGGTGAACAGGTCAAATCCGCCCACTCCTTCGAAGATCTGGATGGCCTGGCGGAGGGACGTGGCCGCGGGTTCCAGCCCGTTGCTGCGGAAGCGGGCCAGGGTCTCCTCGTTGTGTTCGCCCAGTTTGCCGTACCAGTTGATCACCATCAGCGCGCTGGACACGCCGCAGCTCCACTCAGAGGTCTGCTGCTGGGTCTGGAAGTGTTCCAGGATGGTCAGGGTGTCGGTGTCCGCCAGGTTGTAGACGTCCAGGCGGTTGAAGTAGGGGCTGCCGGGGTGGTCGCCCAGGCGCTCGACGCTGTCCGCGCCGTCTTCCGGGCTGAGGTCCGCGGCATAGGGGATCTTCATCTCATCCTGCAGCTGGATGACCGGGGCGGCTTCGGCGAACGCGGCGCCGGTGAGGCTGAGCAGGGCAAAAACCATGCAAAGAGCAATCAGTCGTTTCATTTCTTTTCCTTTCAGAATGACAAAATAACCAATTGCACCTGTACGTCTGAACTTTTCACGCCTTAAATTGAGTTTATTATGACCTGAAGCCTTTTATGTCAACTATCCGGACGAACGAGTCTATATAGCGACCTGTCCTCCAAGGGAGCGTCCTCTTTTACTACTCTCATGTCGTTTTATACAAGTGCGGGCGGAGCAAGCTCCGCGAGACCCACGGGGAACCCTCCCCGCGCTATAAAACCTCAGGGCCCGCGTCTGGGCCCAACCTGAGCCGCGCGCCTTTCGCGCGCCTTCTGCGCCTTCCCTCCCTCCCCGGGTGAACATATTATCAAAAACCGGCAAAAACGCAAGCCCGCCCGCAGCGGGCGCACAGGGGCGCTCTTTCCCTGCACAGATGATCCGGTTCTGCATAAAAATAGAGACTTGGATCCATGTCAATGATGAACAAGCGGATCCATTCCCCTTGTTTCCGGCAGCCAGGCTGCCTGGCACGGCATACGGGGCTAAAGCTGCGGGCCTGATTTATCAGTACCGCCCTATATGGACTCCGCCTTCTGGCATCAGAACAGGTTCGGATCTTTCTTCTCTTTTCTGAAGGTGATCATCTCCCCGTCGCTGAAGCAGACGACATGCCCCATGATGTCCGTCCTGAAGACCCTCGTCTGGACTGCCCGGAACCGGGCGAGCACATCCAGAAAGGGAAGATAGGAGTTGTACTTATCCCCGACTGATATGACCGCGTACTTCGGCCTGACCGCCTCCAATAAGGCGGGCGTCGTGGAGGACCCCCAGCCGTGATGGCCCGCCTTGATCACGTCGGACCGCAGCTCGTATCGTTTCTCAAGACCCGCCCTCACGATATCCTCCTCGGCGCCCTGTTCCGCGTCGCCCATGAACAGGAAGGACGTATCGCCGTAGGTGACCCGCAGGACCAGCGAGCGGTCGTTTTCAAGGGGATAGTCCGCACGCAGCGGCGTGAGGAACTGGACCCGCGCGGACCCCAGGGAGAAGGTATCCCCCGCCTCCGGTACCTGCAGGGATCTCCCCCGCATCCCGACCTGGCGGAGGAAAGCGTCAAACGCCTCCGAGGCATATTCCCTCACGGGCGAGAAGACCTCCCCCACCGTAAACGCGCCCAGCACGGCGGAGAGGCCCCCGGCGTGGTCATCATGCGGGTGCGTGCTCACCATCACGTCGATATGGGAAACGTGAAGCACGTCCCTCAGGTAGGAGACCACCAGGCCGCTGCCCGCGGCTTCCCCGCCGTCGATCATCATGACCCTGCCGTCAGATAAGATGACCGCGCAGTCCGCCTGCCCGACGTCAAGGAAATGGACCTCAAATCCCTGCGCGCCCTGATCCGCGAGGGATACCGGCCCGGCAAGGACAAGGGCAAGCAGGATGAGGATAACAAGCCCGATCCGCTGGGTTCTTCTCATGTTGATATGATCTGCGTTTCCGGCCGCTCGTCCAATTCACCGGCGCGCCTTTTCATTCCCTCAGCTGGCCCCGGGTACCCCAGACGTCGTGGTCGGTGAAGTTGAGGTAGACCCGTTCGGGCGGGAATCCCGCGATCCTGTCCAGGATGTCAAAGACCGCGGCTGTGAACGCCTTTTTCGCCCCGGGATCCGTCTTCCTGAAGCACCGCACGTCGACGAAGGCCGCCTCCTGTTCCTTCCCCGCCATGTACATAGTATACCGGTCCGAAATAGCGACCATCAGCCCCGCCTCGCTTTTCCCCGGGATCGCGGCGGGCAGCGCTTCGCCCAGGGCTTTCTTCACGCGGTCCTTCTGTTCGTCCGACAGGGCTTTGGATGTGTTGATCTGGATGTAGGGCATGTTCCGCCTCCTCCCCCCGGTTTTCCGGACCGGGAACCGTTCCTCCCCTGCGCGGGGAGCTTCCTTGAGTATAACAGGAACCGGAGAGTTTGGCGCACTGGGGCGCGTCCCGCTGTTTTCATGCGCTTCCGCGCTCCTTGAAAGGCCGCGCCTCCAGTTTATTCCGGACCTGCCTAAAGCAGGCCCGTCCCCAGCCGCTCCCTCAGGTCCAGGATCCTCTTCTCGATCTCCTGCGCGGTCCTGATGAACTCCTCATCGCTCTTCCCGGTCGGGTCCTCCAGGCCCCAGTCCTCCCGGAAACTGGAGGGCAGGTAGGGGCACTTCACGTTGCATCCCATGGTGATGACGCCGTCCACCGGCGGCAGGTCTTCCAGTAGCTTTGACCGCTGGGCCTTCTCCATGTCGATGCCGTAGAGCCTTTTCATGATCCGCACCGCGTCCGGGTTGATCCTGGGCCTGGTCTCCGTGCCCGCGGAATAGCTCTCAAACACGTCCGAAGCGAGGTGCTTTCCCAGCGCCTCGGCCATCTGGCTGCGGCAGGAATTGTGGACGCAGATGAACGCGACTTTCTTCATCGGTGATTCCTTTCCAATATGCTCTTTTCAGCCCGGGATTTTCGGGCAGTCCCCGCCGAACCGGGGGTCCGCGCTGCGCCGTTCCATCAGGACGGTGTCGCGCCACTGGCCGGACCGGTCCCGGCCGATCCGCTCCCGCCAGCCCGCCATGCGGAACCCGCAGCGCTCGTGCAGATGGATACTGGCGGTGTTCTCCATCATGATGCCGGATTGCAGCGTCCAGAACCCGAATTCTCCCGAGCACCGGATCAGCTCCGTCAGCAGCGCCCTGCCGGCCCCTTTCCCGCGGTGGTCCCGGGCAATATAGACGCTGACCTCCGCCACGCCCGCGTAGACACAGCGGCCGGAGACCGGCGTGAGGGCCGCCCAGCCGATGACCTTTCCTTCCTCCAGGGCAGCCAGCCGGAACGCCTTCAGGTGGGCGGCGTCCCATTCCGGGTAGGAGGGGCAGCGTGTCTCCATCGTCGCCTGGCCGGTGTCCATCCCCTGCTGATAGATCAGGCAGGCTTCCGGCCAGTCGCCTTCACCCAGCTTTCTGATCTGAAAGGCCATCTTTTTCAAACCATCCTTTTGTCCGGTTGGCGATCCTGACCAGCGTGAGCATGACCGGCACCTCCACCAGCACCCCCACGATGGTCGCCAGCGCCACCGGGCTCTGCGCGCCGAAGAGGGAGATCGCGACCGCCACCGCCAGCTCAAAGAAGTTGGACGCGCCGATCATCCCCGCGGGCGCGGCGATGTCATACGGCAGTTTCAATGCCTTGCTGGCGAGATAGGCGATGAAGAAGATCAGGAAGGTCTGGATGGTCAGCGGGACGGCGATAAGCAGGATGTGCAGGGGGTTTTCAATAATGACCTTGCCCTGGAAGGAGAAGATAATGACCAGGGTCAACAGCAGCCCCGCGACGGTGATGTTGTTCCATTTGGGCAGGAACACGTCCTTGAAATAGGCCTCGCTTTTTCGTTTGATGATCTGCGTCCTGGTGATGATGCCGCCGGTCAGCGGGATGACGACAAACAGCACGACCGAGAGGACGAGGGTATCCCAGGGGATCTGCACGCCGCCCACGCCCAGCAGGAAGGCGACGATGGGCGTGAAGGCAATGAGGATGATCAGGTCGTTGGTGGCGACCTGTACCACGGTATAGGCGGGATTGCCGCGTGTCAGGTGGCTCCAGACAAATACCATCGCCGTGCAGGGCGCGGCGCCCAGCAGGATGGCCCCTGCCAGATAATCCTTCGCCAGGTCCGCGGGAATAAGGGACTTGAAGACGACGTAAAAGAAGAACCAGGCGATGCCGAACATCGTGAAAGGCTTGATGAGCCAGTTGGCCACCCAGGTCACGTACAGGCCTTTGGGGTTCTTGCCCACGTCCCTGATGCTCTGGAAGTCCACCTTGAGCATCATGGGGTAGATCATCAGCCAGATGAGGACCGCGATGGGAATGGACACCCTGGCGTACTCAAAGCGCCCCAGGAAGGCCGGGATGCCCGGCAGGTACTGGCCGATCAGCACGCCTGCCGCCATGCACAGGAGCACCCACAGGGTCAGGTACTTCTCAAAGAAACCGATGCCGCTTGCCTTCTTCCCCATTTTTCCTTACCTCATTTCTATGCATTTGCCGCAGCACAGCGGCACACAGATCCCGCATCCATTGCATTTCTCCGGGTCGATCTCCATGCGAGAACCCAGCGGCTCATCCTCGTCTTCCACCCAGGAAATCGCTTCTGCAGGGCATTCCCTGAACGGCTTGCAGATCCGCTTGTCTGATGCGCACTTCCGCTCATCGATGTATGCAATCATGATGATTATCCCCTGACCTTCCTGAGCAGGCTGACAACTTCATCAGTCTTGAGCACCTTGCCATAGGAGACGACTTTTCCGTCCACCACCAGCGCGGGGGTCGTCATCACGCCATAGGCCGCGATTTTCGCGAAGTCCGTCACGTGATCGATCGCGGTATCCATCCCGAGCTGCTCCAGCGCCGCTTTTGTTGCCGCCTCCAGCGCGTTGCATTTGGAGCAGCCGCTGCCCAGGATCTTGACGGTCGGACCATCCTTTTTTGCGGTCTCCGCCTTTTCCATGTTCTGCGGGGTGCATCCGGCGCAGCCCGCACAGCAGGATGCCGCGGGCTGTTCCTTTTTCTTTCCGAACAGTGCCATGGTGATAGCCTCCCTTACGTATTTTTTTATCGAACCGGTTTCAGCGGCTGACGCCGCCCCGGTCTTTCCCTTGATAAAACGCCTCCAGGTTCCCCGGCAGCTCATAGGAATCGCAGCCGCAGCCGCCCTCCGCATTGCCGAACACGGCCCGCAGGATCCCCTCCGCCAGCAGTTCCTTTGGCGGGACCTCATACGTCTCTCCCTCGGCTTCCCACACCCGACAGTCCACATCCGTCCTGCTGATCTCACTGCAGCAGTCGCAGCCGTTCTCCCTGACCGGCCCGCCGATGTCCCAGCCGTTGACCCGGATGGTGGGCGATGAAAGGAAACGGTACTGCCGCGCCATCTCAGCGGTGGACATTTCGATCTTCCTGTACTGCACCTCATATCCCGCCAGACGCAGCGCAGGGGTCAGGACACCCAGCACTTCCACCAGCTCAAGGTCTATCCCGATGCAGCGCTCGCAGGTGTTCAAATCCAGGTAGAGATATTCGACCAGTACCTTTTTATCAGGCACGCAGTCACCCCCGCAGCCGCAGGAAGACTTTTCAAACGCCGGTGTTCCTTTGGGCGGCATCCAGCCGGTATCGTCCCCCACATAGGCGATAGCGCCCTGCGGGCAGAGGTTTCCGCAGCCGTGGCAATGGTCGATGCAGTTTTCAGGGTTCCTGACCACGGGGGAGGGCGCCTTGTTCCTGTCATACACGCCGTTTTGGCAGAACTCTGTGCAGATGCCGCAGTCCGTGCAGGCAGTGTAGTCAACGACGGGGTACCATGTCCTTGCCATACTTGGAGCCTCCCCTTACAGAAGAAATCCCTGCAGGAAATTGAAGAAATACCCGACAATGATGATCCCGATGGTACAGATGCCGATGAACAGGGCCAGCAGCTTCGGCTTCACCGCCTTGCGCAGCATGATGATCGAGGGCAGGGAGAGGGTGGTCACCGCCATCATGAAGGCCAGGATGCTGCCCAGCAGCGCGCCCTTGCCCAGCAGCGCCTCCGCGATGGGGATGGTCCCGAAGATGTCCGCGTACATCGGCACACCGATCAGGGTCGCCAGCACCACGCCGAAGGGGTTGTCGGTGCCCAGCACCGCCGCGATCCATTCCTCCGGGATCCAGTTGTGGATGACCGCGCCGATGCCCACGCCGATGAGGATATAGGGAACGACCTTTTTGAAAGTGGCCAGCATCTGTTCCTTCGCATAACGAAGGCGGTCCTTCCGGGTCAGATCGGGCGACTCGATGTCCACGCTCCCCGCGGTGAGGATGAAGCTCTCCACATGCTTCTCCATATGGAGCTTCTCAATGACGGTGCCGCCGACAACGGCGATGACCAGACCCAGCACCACATAAAGGATGGCAACGTTCGCGCCGAAGATGCTCATGAGCAGCAGGAGGCTGCCCAGGTCCACCATGGGGGAGGAAATGAGGAAGGAGAACGTCACCCCCAGGGGCAGGCCGGCGGAGGTGAAGCCGATGAACAGGGGGATGGACGAGCAGGAGCAGAAAGGCGTCACCGTGCCCAGCAGGGTGGCGACGATGTTCGCCCCGACGCCGTGGAACTTCCCAAGGATCTTCTTGCTGCGCTCCGGCGGGAAGTAGCTCTGGATGTAGCTGATCACAAAGATCAGGAAACACAGCAGCACGGCGATCTTGATGACGTCGTACAGGAAAAACTGCAGGCTCCCCGCCCAGCGATCTGCAATGTCCAGGCCCAGCGCGGAGAGGCCCTCGCCGATCAGCGCGGAAAGCCACCTCATGCCCAGGACCTGATTCTGGAAAAAGTCCCAGACGGCTCCCAATATGTTCACTTACAATCACTCCCTTTCCATATTGATCCTGTCACGGCCTTCACGTCGCCTCGCACCGCGCGGCCGTCTGCTGACGTCCTGCCTTGGGGGCGGCAAACCCCCTGAGAATCTCCGACGCCTCTCTCACGCCATCCGGGCTGATGCGGTAATGGGTCCACTTCCCGTCCTGCCGGGGCAGGACCGCTCCCGACTCGCAGAGGATCTTCATGTGGTAGCTGAGCGTTGACTGCGGCATGCCCATCTCCTCATTGAGCACGCAGGCGCATTTTTCCCCATCCCTGAGAAGGTCCAGGATGCGCAGGCGCTTTTCATCGCAGAAAGCCTTGAAAACATTTGCCTCCGCCGCATAATCCCTGCCCATGGCAGCCCCTCCATAAATCCAAAATTCCTGATGTGACAAGAATAGTTGTCACATCAGGTTTTGTCAATATGACTTCCGCAGCTGTCCGCGGCCGAACAAATCCGCTGAATGAAATGAAAAATCAGCGGGATTAGTACCGCAAACCGCTTTTCATTTCATGGGTTACGCAGTATAATATTCTGGGAATAAATGGAACACAAGGAGGCTTTCCATGAAACTTGGCATGACTGTCGTCTACGTCATCGGCCTGCTGGCGGCCATCGTCGCCTTCACCTACGCCGTCTATCTGGCGCTGTGGGTCAAGAAACAGAAAAACGAAAACAAAACCATTGAGAAGATCGCCGGCCTGATCCGTTCGGGCGCGAACACCTTCATCCGCAAGGAGTACAAACTGCTGGCGGGTTTCGCGGGCATCCTGGCGGTGCTGATCTTCCTGTTCCTGCCCAAACCGGTCTGGCAGGGCGGGATCGAGAAGAACCTGACCATGGCCCTGTCCTATATCGCGGGCACCGTCTTCTCCGCCATTGCGGGCAAGATCGGCATCATGGTCGCCGCCCTGGCCAACGCGCGCTGCGCTGAGGCCGCCACGC
>CAZVSG010000072.1:0-367 GCA_964629345.1 uncultured Christensenella sp.
TTTGACTGCGGCGTGATGATCTCCGCCAGCCACAACGCCTATCATGATAACGGTATCAAGTTGTTGAACCAGCAGGGCGAGAAGATGGACGAGGTCCTCATCACCCAGCTGGAGCATTATCTGGACGGCGACCCCGGCGTCATCCCCTTCGCCCGGCGCGAACGCATCGGCAAGACGGTGGACTACTACGGCGGCCGCAACCAATACGTCGGATATCTGATCTCCCTCTCCCGCTTCTCCTACAAGGGGTTCAAGGTCGGCCTGGACTGCGCCAACGGCAGCACCTGGCAGATCGCCAAATCCGTGTTTGACGCGCTGGGCGCGCAGACCTACGTCATCAACAACGCGCCAAACGGCCTGAACATCA
>CAZVSG010000072.1:377-11857 GCA_964629345.1 uncultured Christensenella sp.
AGGGGCTACAGAAGCTGGTGCGCGAAAACGGCCTTGACGTGGGTTTCGCCTTTGACGGAGACGCCGACCGCTGTCTGGCAGTGGATGAGAAAGGCAACGTTATCAACGGCGACCATATCCTCTATATCTATGGGCGCTTTATGAAGGAACGCGGAAAACTCACCGACAACACTGTCGTCACCACGATCATGTCCAATTTCGGTCTGTACAGGGCCTTTGACCAGCTGGACATCAAATACAAGCAGACCGCCGTGGGAGACAGGTACGTATATGAGTGCATGCGTGACAACGGCCACCTGCTGGGCGGCGAGCAGTCCGGCCATATCATCTTCAGCAAGTACGCCAACACAGGCGACGGTCTGCTGACCGCCATCAAGGTGATGCAGGCTGTGATGGCCAGCGAGGTGCCACTGTCCAAGCTCGCCGAACCCATGGAGATGTACCCCCAGGTACTGAAAAACGTCCGGGTCACCGACAAGGACGGCACGCTCAACCACCCCGACGTCATCAAAGCTGTCAAGGCGGCCGAGGAGAAATTGGGCAAGGAAGGCCGTGTCCTGCTTCGAAAGAGCGGCACGGAGCCCGTGCTGCGCGTGATGGCCGAATCCCTCACCCAGGAACTGTGTGAAAAGTGCGTCCAGAGCATCATCCAGTCCATGAAGGACAACAACCTGGTGCTTGAGGAGAGATAGGATGCTGAAGATCATCGATTTGTTCGATCTCTCCCGCAGCGCGGCCGGGGAATGGCTCAAGGGGTTCACCTGGCCCTGGGAAGCGCTGGAAGGGATCTCTGAACTGATCCTCCGCCTGGGCGCAGGCCTTGACCCACAGGCGTATGACCACCCCAGGGAAGACGTCTGGATCGCCAGATCCGCCAAGGTCTTCCCCTCCGCTTACATCGGCGGGCCCTGCATCATCGGCCCTGAGACGGAGGTCCGCCACTGCGCCTTCATCAGGGGATCGGCGCTGGTCGGCGCGGGGTGCGTCGTCGGGAACTCCACGGAGCTGAAGAACGTCATCCTCTTTGACAAGGTGCAGGTGCCACATTACAACTATGTGGGCGATTCCATCCTGGGCTACAGGGCGCACATGGGCGCCGGCTCCATCACCTCCAACGTCAAGAGCGACAAACTGCCCGTTGTCGTCCGCTGCGGGGAAGAAAGAATGCCCACCCAGCGCAAGAAAGTCGGCGCGATGATCGGCGACGAGGCTGAGATCGGCTGCAATGCCGTCATGAATCCCGGCACGATCATTGGCCGCCAGGCAATCGTATACCCCACTTCCTGCGTGCGCGGCACCGTGCCGGAGCGGTACATCTTTACGGCAGAGGGAGTTCTCAAGCCCCGCGCCTGAGCGTTCACTTGCCCTTTCCCCAAAGGAACGGTATAATCACAAGGCGCGCTTGCCGCGCCTTTACTAATCCCGATTGGAGTATGCTGAATGAGACCTTCCCAATTCAAGCGGAAAACCGCGCTCGTAGCGCTTGTGCTGGCCGGCGTGCTGCTGCTGGGCGGCTGCAGCCTGATCGTCAAAGACCCGGAGGTGGACGCCCGGCAGATTATCCTCGAGGTCAACGGCGAAACAGTGGACAAGGCGCGCTTCACGCAGATCTACAGCAACGCCTACAACATCGCCTACCAGGAACAGCTGATGTACCAGCAGTACGGCCTGATCCAGAGCATCAGCCTGGACCCGGATCAAATCCTGCTGGACACGCTGGACTCCACCGCAAAGGATCTCCTGCTGCACCAGAAAGCCCATGAATTGGGCCTGGACGAGCTGACGGAGGAGGAGACCGCCGCGATCGGGGAAAAAGCGAAGGCGGACTATGAAGACATCCTCGTTCAAGTGAAGGACGCCTTCTTCGCGCAGAGTGCCCTGGCGGGGGATGAACTTGATGCGGCGATCAAGGCCAAGGCAGGGGAACTGGGCTACACCCTCGAGGTGCTTGAACAGAGTGGCGAAGAGCAGGACCTTCACCAGAAGCTGTTCGGCACTTTCGCGGAAGGCCTGGCCGTGAGCGGGGAAGAGATCCAGGCGGAGTATGACGCGAAGGTCAGCGAAGCCAAAACAAGATACGAGGGGACCCCCTCCTCCTACGGCACTGACCTCACCGGGGGACAGCCGGTCTATTACACCCCGGCCGGTTACCGCTACATCAAGCAGATCCTGGTCAAGCTGACCGCCGAGGACGACAGCACCATCCAAACGCTCAAGGGGGAGCTGGTCCCGCTTCAGGAAGCCATGGAGGGGGCGCAGGCGGACGCGGATGAGTTCAAGGCGCTGCTTCAGTCCGAAAGCCTGAGTGAAGCGGATCAGAAATACCTGAAGGAACAGCAGGCCGGGCTGAGCGGCGACGAGGCTGTCAGGCTGGGCAAGCTGCTGGCTCTTGAATCCCTTGAGGCCGCTGAAGCGGAAGAACTGGAAGCATTACAGGCGAAGGTCCCGGTCTATCAGGCGCTGGCGGGAGCCCGGGCCGCGTATGACGCGAAGAACGCTGAACTGAAAGCGAAGAAGGAAGCCGCGCTTGCCGCCATCCTGCCCAAGGCGCAGGAGATCCACGCGCTAGCGGCAGCCGAAGGCGCGAACTTCGACGACCTGATCAAGGAATACAACGAGGATACCGGGATGCCTGAAACAGGCTATCCCGTCAGCGAAGCCAGCACGAACTTCGTGAATGAGTTCACCCAGCCCGCGATGAAGCTTTCGTCCATTGGCGAGGTCAGCCAGCCCAGCGCGAGCGACTACGGATACCACATCATGCTCTACGCCGCGGACATCCCGGAAGGGCCTGTCACGCTGGAGAGCGTAAGCGAGACCATCCGGACGGAACTGCTGCAAACCAAACAGCAGGAAGCCTACGACGCTGCCGTCGTGGAATGGCTGGCCAAGGCAGACATCAAGAAGTACCCGGAGCGGATGAAGGACTGATCAGACAACCCCAGGCAATACTATGCTGAAGCCCGCTGACGCGGGCTTCATTTCTTGGAGAACACGCGCTGAGGCAGGCATGGCCGGGCTGTCCCTCAAACCCGGAAGGGGTTCAGCCAGGCCCTTTTGCCGTCACCGCCGATCAGCACGATCCGTACGAAGCTCTCCCCCCGGCTGCGGTCCAGGCGGTATTCGGCCTGCGTGACATTGCTGCCCGCCGTCGCGCGGCCATCGTTCCAGGCCAGGTCGGAATGGAAGACCACCGCGCTCACGGGCGAGCAATTCACCCGCACAATGTTCCCGTCCAGTTCGACCCGTACAAAGCGCGGGCCCTGGGAGGCGTAGAAGCAGCCCCGGCGCAGGGCGTCGACGATGGCTTCACGCTCAAGCCTGTCCGCCTGGAGGAGGATGAAGGAACGGGCCAGCTCTTCCCCGTAAAAGTGGCTGTCGTCCGCCGCGATGGTGGGATAGAGCAGGCCGTCGGAAGACAGCAGGTCCAGGATATGGGTGGAATCCGCACGGTCGGGATTGTAGGGCGGCCGGGATACGGAATTATAGATCTCTGCGCCCGCCAGGCCCTCGAGGTCCTTGATGGTGTCCGGCCGGTTCATGGACCAGTGCGGGTGCGCCAGGAAGGGCACGCCGCCGTTCCTCAGGATGGCGTCTATATACTCCTGGGCCTTCATCCCGGGCCGGATCCCCTCCGTCAGGCCCTCTTGAACTCCGATGCCCAGGAAGTGGAGGACTTCCCGCTCTGTGGGTTCATCGTCAAGCTCGATCCCGGGAAGCAGCAGCATCCGGCCCCGGTATTCCGGCATCCGGGTGATCATGCGGTGGTCGGTGACGGCCAGGAAATCATATCCCCGGTCTTCATAGACTGATGCAGCCTGCATCGGGGTCATCTGCCCGTCGCTCATGGTGGTGTGCATGTGCAGGTTGCCTTTGTACTCCCGGCCTGTCGCCTGAAAAATTATCATTCCGTCCCTCCCCGGCTCATTTCGCGCCCCGCTATCATATCACGCCTGATATGATGCGAAAAGAGCCGGAAAGCGGTACAATGCCGGGTGCGCATACGCGCAGGCATTGGGGAGGAGAACAGGAATGGACCGGAAACGCTGTGAGATCATCTGCGTCGGCACGGAACTGCTGCTGGGGGACATCCTCAACACCAACGCGCAGTACCTGGCAAGGGGGCTTTCGGAATTGGGGCTGGACCTTTACGTTCAGACCGTGGTGGGAGACAACGAGGCGCGAATGGAGGGCGCTGTGCGCTCCGCGATGGAGCGGGCCGAGATCCTGCTGTTCACCGGCGGCCTGGGACCGACGGCGGACGACCTGACCAAGGAGGTCGTGGCGCGCTGTTTCGGGCGAAAACTGCTGATCGACGCGCAGGCGCTGGAGGAGATCCGTTCCTTCTACACCCTCACGAGAAGGCCTATGCCGATGAGCAATGAGAAACAGGCGCTCATCCCTGAAGGCGGGATCCTCCTGAAGAATCCGCAGGGCACCGCGCCCGGCTGCATCCTCTTCAGCAAGCAGGGACACGCCGCGGTGCTGATGCCGGGCCCGCCCCGTGAGATGCGGCCGATGTTTGACAGGGAGGTCGTCCCTTTCCTCCGTCAGTTTTCCACCGGCACCCTGCTCTCCCGGATCGTGCGGGTCATCTCGCTGGGCGAGTCGCGCATGGCGGAAATGCTCTCCGACCTGATGGAAGAGGGCGTCAATCCCACCCTGGCCCCCTACGCCAAGGACGGCGAGGCGATGGTGCGGGTGACGGCCCGGGCGGACAGCCGGGAAGCGGCGCTGGCCCTGACCGAGCCGCTGATCCGGGAAATCAGGCGGCGCCTGGGCCGGCACGCCTATGGGGTGGACGTGAACAGCCTGGAGGAGGTCATCGCCGGGCTGCTGGCTGAAAGCGGCCTGAAGGTGTCCTTCCTGGAGGCGGGCAGCGGCGCGCTGGCTGCCTGCCGCATGCAGGCGGCGGAAGGCCCGTCCAGGGTGTGCGGCGCATGCCTTTCCGCCCCGGACATGAGCGGATTGGCTCCTTTGCTCGGGATCCCCCATCTCCTGCCCGAAAACCCCGCCGACGCCTGCGCGGTCCTCGCCAGGGAATCGGGGGGACGGCTTGATGCCCCTGTCCGCGCGGTCATCTGGCTGAATGGAAACCAGTATGCCTGCGCCGTCACTGTCGAAGGGGAGACCCGGCAGAACGTCCAGTCGCTGCCTTCCCGGGGGCAGGATTATTACCGCACGGCCGCCGTGCAGGCCTGCTTTGACATGACGCGGCTGATGCTGCTGGACAGGCTGGACGCGAAAAATCAGGAATAGACTGCTTATTGCAGAAAAGGACCCCGGATCTCCGGGGTCCTCGCGTATGTACGTTTTTCTTTACCAGATGCCCAGCCACTGACCCAGGGCCCAGGGTTTGAGCAGGTGCAGCAGCAGAAGCAGGAAACTGATCAGAACGCTGATCCTGTGCGCCTTGAACAGCCCTTTCTTTTTCAGCCGATAATGGGCCCCGCCCAGAATCGCCGAAACGAGGAAGCCCAGGTACACCAACAGGCCGGTGTGCAGCCTGATCCGGTTGTTCAGCGCCAGAAAGCCGTGGATGATGGCGATCACAGCCAGTATCAGCCCGAGCGGTTTGTGCAGTTTGCGCAGGAACTTGAGCAGGTTCAAGAAGCGCTTGTCCTTGGTCCTGAACGTCCAGTTGTTCAGCATGCGCAGCCAGTACGGCGAACTGGCCACCACGGCCAGCCCCAGGCTGGTCCATCCCAGGATGCTGTAGATCATGCTTCCTCCATATTATCAGGCGTTCATCAGAAGGCGGTGTACAGTCAGTCTCATGAACAGATCAGGAAGGGGGATCCCGGAAGCCGTGTCTCCCCGGGATCCCCAGGTTTGATTCAGAATCAGTCGATTAAAATGCCGACCTGGACCACCTTGTCCAGCACGGCGATCCCGTGGGGAGAGGCTTCCGCTTCCGCGGTCAGGTCCGCACCCGCCTGAAGCCCTGCATGTTCGCCGTTTTTCCAGGCGTCGCTTTCCGTTACGTCGTAGATGAGGCCGCCGACCGCCACATAGGCGGGCCGTCCGTCCCTGCCGTCAAAGGTCCTGAGCTCCTCCAGCGTCAGCTCCGCTTTCAGACGGCCGATCTCCACAACGTTGTCCAGTTTGCCCACCCCGTGGGGGGATACTTCCTTGATTTCCCGGGTCAGGTCGGCCCCGGCCTGGAAGCCGTTGTGTGCGCCGCCCTTCCAGGCGCGGCTTTCGGTCATGTCATAGATGACCCCGTCCACCGCCACATAGGCCGGGCGCCCGTCCCTGCCGTCAAAGGCCTTGAGTTCCTCCAGCGTCAGCAGCACGAGGACGCGCCCAACGGCTTTCACGTTCTGCAGCTTGCCGACCCCGTGCGGGGAGACTTCCTTGATCTCCTTGGTCAGGTCGGCCCCGGCTTTGAATCCGTTGTGTTCGCCGTTTTTCCAGGGGATGCTGTCAGTCATGTCATAGATGATGCCGTCCACCGCCACGTAGGCGGGCCGGCCGTCTTTGCCGTCATACTGCCTGAGCTGTTCCAGGGAGAGCAGGAGGGGCGCTTCGTCCGCGGCAAGAACTGCCGGGACGGCCAGAAGGGTCATGACCGCCAGCAGGGCGGCCAGGATGGGTTTCAGTTTCCTTAACATAAAAAGGATGCTCCTCTCAAAACGAATTTCAGAATAAAATTACCCGGCCAGGGCACGGCTCAAACCACAGGGGACAAACCGGCGGAAATACGCTATAATGATCAGCGTCGGCAGACAGGCCGGCAAATGAGTGAACGGGGGAGACGGATGCTGCGGCAGATCATCAGAATCGACAGGGACCTGTGCAACGGATGCGGGCTGTGCGTTTCCGCCTGCCACGAGGGCGCCATCATCCTCAGGGACGGCAAGGCGGAACTGCTCCGCGACGACTGCTGCGACGGGCTGGGAGCCTGCCTGCCGGTCTGCCCGACCGGCGCCATCACCTTTGAGACCCGCCAGGCGGCCATGTTCGACGAGGAGGCCGTCAAAGCACGGAAGGCTGATGTTCAGGCAGAGGAGCCGGATTCCTGTCCCTCCGGATCGGTCTGCCCGGGCCGTCAGCCCGTGAGGCTCGGCTCGGACAGGGTCCCGGGCGGCAATGATTCCGTTTTCCGGTCCAAGGGCAGCGAACTTTCGAATTACCCTGTACAGATCCGGCTGGCCGCGGCGAACGCCCCGTTTTTCAGGGACGCGCACCTGCTCATCGCGGCAGACTGCGCCGCCTATGCCCACGGTGATTTTCACCGCCGGTTCATGAAAGACCGCGTCACCCTCATCGGCTGCCCCAAGCTGGACGATCCGGGGTACGCAGACAAGCTGACGGACATCCTGCGCCTGAATGACATCCGCTCCGTCACCCTGGTGCGCATGGAGGTGCCCTGCTGCGGCGGGCTGACCCAGGCGGTCACAAAAGCGATGGACGGAAGCGGAAAAACGATCCCCTGGCAGGTGATCACCTTAAGCACCAGGGGCGAGATCGCGGACCAATAGCGACAACGCTGTATTGAGCCAAAAAACCTGAAGGAGAAATAGGAGATGAAAGCTTCAGTTGACCAGAGCGGATGCATCGGCTGCGGCCTGTGCGCGGACACCTGCCCGGAAGTGTTCCGGATGAACGATGAGGGCCTTGCGGAAGCCTACGGCGAGGTCAATGACGGCAATCAGGAAGCCGCGGAAGAAGCCAGGGACAACTGCCCGGTGGGCGTGATCACGGTCGAATAGCCATACCGTCCCTCAGACCGCCCGGCTGAAAAAGGCCGGACGGTCTCTCTGTGTCAATGAGGGCGAATCACGCCGCTTGAACGGAGCCGGGACCCTGCCCGATCACCGTTCAGCCGGAACGGACAGGCCCGGCCAGCGCAATTGTTTTCCGTCGCAATCATTTTTGGAGGACACATGGAAGAACGGATCTCGGAAATCGCGCGGCGGCGCACGTTCGCCATCATCAGCCACCCGGACGCGGGCAAGACCACGCTGACGGAAAAGCTGCTGCTGTACGGCGGCGCCATCCGCCAGGCGGGCAGCGTCAAGGCGCGCAAGGCCGCTGCCCACGCGACAAGCGACTGGATGGAGATCGAGAAGCAGCGCGGCATCTCCGTGACCTCCAGCGCCATGCAGTTCTCCTTTGACGGCTATCACATCAACATCCTGGACACCCCCGGACACCAGGACTTCTCGGAGGACACCTACCGGGTGCTGGTGGCGGCGGACAGCGCCGTCATGCTGCTGGACGCCTCCCGCGGCGTGGAGGAGCAGACTGTCAAGCTGTTCAAGGTCTGCCGGATGCGCGGCATCCCCATTTTCACCTTCGTGAACAAAATGGACCGCGCCGCCAAGGACCCTTTCGCCTTGATGGAGGAGCTGGAGCAGGTGCTGGGCATCCGTTCCTGCCCGGTCAACTGGCCCATTGGCGTGGACGGGGATTTCCAGGGCGTATACCACCGGGACACCAAAACGGTGGAACTGTACTTTTCCGGCGACCACGGGCGCACCAAGGCCATCAAGACCGAAATCGCACTGGATGCCCCCGCGCTTCCCGGGATGCTCGACGCGCACTACATCAAAAGGCTTAGGGAGGAGAGCGAGCTGCTGGACACGGCGGGCGACAGCTTTGACCTGGAAGCCATCAGGGCAGGGGAGCTGAGCCCAGGGAAAGCGACCGGGGGATGATCTTGCCGGATGATCAGGACTTTTCTGGTTTTGTCTTCAAGATCCAGGCCAACATGAACCCCGCCCACCGCGACAGGCTGGCTTTCGTGCGCGTGGTGTCCGGGGTGTTCCGGCGCGACATGAATGCCTGGCACACAGGCCCTGGAAAGCAGATCCAGCTAAAAGCCCCTCAGCAGTTCATGGCCGATGAGCGCGCGATGGTGGAGACCGCCTACCCCGGCGACATCATCGGGCTGTTTGACCCCGGCATCTACCATTTGGGCGACACGCTCAGCCAGCAGCCCGGCCTGCGCTTTTCCCGCATCCCCGTGTTCGCTCCGGAACATTTCGCCCGCGTGCGCCCGCTGGACAGCATGAAGCGCAAGCAGTTCCTCAAGGGCATCGCCCAGCTGAGCGAGGAGGGCGCGATCCAGACCTTCACCCGCGAGGACATCGGCCTGGAGCAGAGCATCATCGGCGTGGTGGGGGTGCTGCAGTTTGACGTGCTGGCCTACCGCCTCAAGAACGAGTACGGCGCGGAGCTACTGATGGACATGCTGCCCTGGCGTTTTGTGCGCTGGGTGAGGGAGACCCCAAAGCCCGTGGACCAGCTCCAGCTCACCTCCACCACTGTCCGCGGAAATGACGCGCAGGCCCATCCCGTCCTGTTCTTTGAGAACGAGTGGAGCATCCGCCTGGCCGGGGAAAAGAATCCGGGGCTGGTACTGGATGAGATCGAGCCGATGGAGACCTTCGTGTAGGATACAGGCGGCAATTCTGCCCCTTGCCATCAGATCTGGCGGAAGTATCGATCGATTGACAAACCCGATCAATGGCGAACATAATGCCGATCAGAGAATTGAAAAACTGAATTGGAGGGTCCCATGAGAAATCGCTTCCTGTCCTTGCTCGCCGTGCTCTGCGTACTGACCGCTTCCTTTGCCCCCGCCTTTGCCCTGGCGGTACAGGACGTCCAGCCGCTCTGGGAGGCGGGAGAGACCCGTAGCAGGATCGTCGTCATCAGCGACATCCACCTGGGCATCGACGACTCCTTTGCCGAGATCGGGACCAACAGGGAGTTCCTGCTGCAGTTTTTAAAACGGATCCAGGCGACGCCCGACGTGCGGGAGCTGGTCATCGCCGGCGATTTCCTGGACGACTGGTATCTGCCGCTTGATTACCCAGCCTATACTGATACCGCAGCGTTCTACCGCAAGGTGATCGCGAACAACCAGGTCATCATGGACGCGCTGAATGACGTGATGCGCTCGGGCATCAGGCTGGTCTACGTTCCCGGCAATCACGACATGCTGCTGGATGCAGAGATCCTGGACGAGGCCCTGCCGGGGATCGTGCAGGCCCGGGACGCCCGGGGGATCGGCGCCTACTATACCGGCGACAGGAATGAGATCGTCATCGAGCACGGACATCGTTATGACGTCTTCTCCGCCCCGGATACGCTGAGCAACGCCGAACTGACCGGGAGCGATGATACCATCCTGCCTGCCGGTTACTTCTACGCGCGCTACGCGGCCAGCTGGGTGACCCAGGACCACCCGTCAGTGCCAAAGGCGCTGCCGGAGTTCACCTCCGTGCCGGACAGGACCGACACGGACCAGTACGGCGCTTTCATCTACTATTCGATCCTGAAGGACATTTCCAGGCGGATCACCCCAAAGGAAGGGCTTGAGGAGAAGATCTTCGACATGCGCATCGCCGGCTTCAATGATGCCTATACCTACCTTGATTTCTACCCCGCCCAGCAGGAGGACGGAACGATCTCTGCGCCCAAGCTGTTCAGGAATATCCAGCGCACCTGGGACGGACGGCAGGCGGTCAACCAGGTCAAGGTGCCCAACGGCTTTATCCAGGCGGTGGCCGGGACCCTGGAATGGCGGTATTTCTTCGAACAGGCGAAAATACAGTATCTGGAGAATCCCGATGAAAACGTAGAGGTCGTTCTGTTCGGACACACTCATGTGCCGGCGCTGATGGATCTGGGCGGCGGCAAGTACTACGTCAACGAGGGAACCTGGATCGCGCACAACATGGATGAGGACAAGACCCGGACCTTCGCGGTCGTCACTACCGGTGAAAAGGATACGGTCGTGCTGTACCGGCTGACGGATGACGGATCGCTGATAGACCTCGGCGCCGGCGCGGGCCAGTCGCAGGACTGACCCGCAGGTCATCCTCCTGAAACCGACGGCCCCGGTCCTGTCAGGCAGACGGACCGGGGCCGTCGGAATTATTTGCTCCTGTTTCTCAGGCAGACAGGGTGTTCCGCTGTTTATATCATGCATTTTCCGGTTTACAGTTTGCCAAATCCGGATTATGATGCAGACAATGGCAGGAAACCATACCGAAACCGCTTGAACAGGAGGTCCTTATGAAACGGGAAAATCCGCTGTTTGCCCTCCTGAAGGGCATGCGCCCGCAGGACAGGAACACTCTCTGGCTCGCGGCCTTTGCCGCCCTGGCCGTGCTGTGCCTGGTCCTTTTCATTGCTGTCGGGCAATTTTTGCTCAGGCTGCTGTTTTTGCTGGTCATGATCGGCGCGGTCCTGTACTGCTGGATCCTGCTCCAGGACAGGCGCAGCATGCCAAGGCAGGCCCGCGAACCTGTCTCCGGACCGTCTTTTGAGGAAGCGCCTCAGGAGGCGGAGGCCCCGGAACCTTCCGGGGAACATGGCGTTGAGGCCGACACCGAAGGTTCCGGCGAGCCCCCTCAGGAGCCTGTCCCGGATGGTCCGGAGCCCGATAAACAGGAGGAAGCCCCTGTGCTCGTCTCCGACAAGGGGGACAAATACCACAGGAACCGTCTGTGCATGGGCCTGCG
>CAZVSG010000073.1:0-2904 GCA_964629345.1 uncultured Christensenella sp.
CGATCTGATCGGCCGCGTGGGGGAGGACACCTTCATGCGCGTCACGCGCACGAAGCCGGATTCCTTCTATTCCCTGTCCAAGATGCTCCACACCAGGGGCATTGTGAAAAAACCGGTCTGGAAATACCTGCTCATTTCAAGCTACCTCTGCTGGCGCCTCTGCGGCGAAACGGTCATCGACGTGTCCCTGGCCTGCCGCACGCTGCTGTTTGATGTCAACCGGCAGGTCTGGTCGGACGAACTGCTTTCCGCTGGCGGATTTGACAAAAGCCAGCTGCCGGAGGTGCTTCCCGCGGGAAGCGTCGCCGGGAAGCTTCAAAAAGACGTCGCCGGCAGGCTGGGGCTGCCCGTCGGGACACGGGTGGTCATCGGCGCGCACGACCAGGTGGCCAACGCGCTGGCCTGCGGCGTGGCGCAGCCGGGCGACGCGGCGGATGTCTCGGGGACCACGGAGAGCATCGCCCCCCTGTTCCTTAAGATCCCGGAAGGGTTTGGCTTTCAGCGCTGCAACTACGCCTGCGTGCCCTATCCGGGTCAGCGCGGCTACGTGACCTATGCCTACAACCTCTCCGGCGGCGCGGTCGTGCGCTGGTTCAGGGACAGTTTCGCATCGCACCTGGGGCCGCAGGCCAGCGCCGGGGGGCTGAGCGTCTACGACCTTCTCAACCGCGCGGCGCCCGGTGAACCGGGGGAGCTGATGGTGCTGCCCTATCTGCAGGGCATGGGCGGAACGCCGGTGATGATGCCCCGGGCCAGGGGCATGATCTACGGGCTTTCGATGGATACCGGGCTTGCGGACGTCTACCGGGCGATCCTGGAAGGGCTTACGTTTGAAATGGCCTGCAACCTGGAGAGCCTGGCGGGCTTTGGCATCATCCCCGCCCGCCTGTTCGCCTGCGGGGGCGGCGCGCGGTCAACGCTGTGGCTTCAGATCAAGGCCGATGTCTGGAACCGGGAGATCATCCCCGTCCTGACGGAGGAGACCGGCGCGCTGGGCAGCGCGATCCTCGGCTTTGCCGCGGTTTCAGGCGAAAAGGACGTGTTCGCGCTGGCGAAACGTTTTGTCCGCCATGCGGATCCGATCCTGCCGGACCCCCGCCTTGCTAAGATCTACGCAGAAAAGCTGGCACAGTACAAGCGGCTGCGCGGCTTTGTCATGCAGGATACGTCTGACAAAGAAAGGGAAACACATGAAAACAGCTGAAATTGTGCGCCGCGCGTTTGAAAAGGGCCTGGTGATCCCGGCCTTCAACATCCCGCACCTGCCTATGCTGGAGCCGGTCGCCCGGGCGGTGGCGGACGAAAATGCGGTGGCCATGATCCAGGTGGCCCGGCTGGAATGGGAGAAGTTTGAATCCGAAAGCCTGGAAAGGGTCGCGCAGGAGTACGCGAAGTATGGGAAGCCGGGCCATACCCTGCTGCACCTGGACCACGTGCCTGTCATTGACGAGGACCTTCAGGAGGTGGACTACCTGTCCATCCTGCGCCGCGCCATCGCGGCAGGCTACGGGTCGCTGATGGTGGACGCCTCCAGGCTGTCCCTTGAGGAGAACATCCGGGCCACGGCGGAAGCGGCGGCGCTGGCGCACGCGGCGGGGCTGCCCATTGAGGCGGAACTGGGGGCCGTGATGGGGCACGAGACCAGCCAGCAGGCGATCCCCTATGAGGAGATCTTCCGGAAAAAGATGGGGTTCACCGATGTTTCGGAAGCGCGGCGGTTTGTGCAGGAGACCGGGTGCGACTGGCTGAGCGTCGCGGTGGGCAGCGTGCACGGGGCGATCGCCCGGGGGATGCTGGACAGGAAGAAACCCGACGCGAAACTGGACGTCGGGCACATCAGGACCCTGCGTCAGGCGGTGAACATCCCCCTGGTTCTGCACGGCGGTTCGGGCATCCAGCAGGAGTACATCACCCGGGGCATTGCCGAGGGCATCGCGAAGATCAATGTCGGAACGGAGATCAGGCAGCCCTATGAGCGCGTCATCGCCCAGGGCGGCAATGTTCCCGGCGCGCAGGAGGCGGTCTACCTGCGCACGCGGGAGCTCATCCGGGACTTTTTGGGGGTCAGGGACAGCGCGGGGCTCCTTGCGGGCAGCGCCGGACAATAAAAGCGCGACATTGACAAAACGGCGAAACCGTGTTAAAATCCTACATGTTTGCAGCGTCATCGTTTTCTGAATCATACGGCCGGTTTTCCGGCCGGTGAAATAAACCCACCAAGGAGGAACCCAACACCTATGAAAAAACTCCTGTCCTTGTCTCTGGTTCTTGTGATGCTGTTCGGGCTGACGGCTGCGATGGCTGAGACTGCGCTGCCCGAGGAGCTGGACATCCGCGCCCTGATCTGGAAATATGACGACACCTACGGCTCCACCGTCCGCGTGGCGATGGAAAAATGGATGAAGTCCTACGCCGATGAAATGGGCATCAAGATCAATTTCCAGATGTATGACGCCGCGGACGACATGGCCAAGCAGATCGAGCAGGCCCAGATCCTGGTCGGCGAGAAGCCGGACTTCGTCATCATCAACCTGGCGGAGGTCACCAACGGCCAGGTCCTGGTCGACATGTTCAAGGCCGCCGAGATCCCCTTCCTGTTCTACAACAAGCAGCCGGCTGAAGAAACCACCCAGACCGTGCTGGTCGACACCAAGACCATCTTCATCGGCACCCTGGCCCGCCAGGCCGGCGACATGCAGGGCGAGATCCTGGCCGACCTGTACAAGGCTGATCCCTCGATCGACCTGAACGGCGACGGCGTGCTGCAGTACGTCATGCTGATGGGCGAGCCCTCCAACCCCGAAGCCATCGCGCGCTCCCAGTACTCGGTCGAGACGGCGATCGCCAACGGCCTGAAGCTCGAGCAGATCGGTGAGACCCTCGTGTGCAACTGGGACCAGGCGC
>CAZVSG010000073.1:2914-11595 GCA_964629345.1 uncultured Christensenella sp.
TGCCATCAACGCGGTGTGGTCCGCCAATCCCGACGGCAAGATCGAAGTCATCTTCGCCAACAACGACATGATGGGCCTGGGCGCTGTCGCGGCGCTGAACGGCTTTGGCTGGAACACCGGCAAAGAGGGCGACCCCAAGGTCGTCATCATCGGCGTTGACGCAGTCGACTCCGCCATGGAATCCATCAAGGCCGGCGGCATGACGGCGACCGTCCAGCAGGACGGCGACGCGATGGGCAAGGCAAACGTCCGCATCGCGATCAACGGCGCCCTGGGGCGCGAGTGGCTGGACGGGACCGAGTACCAGTACACGGACGATCCCTATTTCTGCATCCGCATCCCCTACGCCAAGATCACGGAAGTCGAATAAACCCAAAAACCCGGGCTGCCGCGCCGCGCGGCAGCCCTCCTTTTTTGAATCACAGGGGGAGAAGGATGGACAAAGAACAGGCACCCCTGCTCCAGATGATGGATGTCGACAAGCATTTCCCGGGCGTGCAGGCCCTGAGCAAAGCCAGGCTGACCCTGCGGGCGGGCACCGTCCACTCCCTGATGGGGGAGAACGGCGCCGGAAAATCCACCCTGATGAAGTGCCTGTTCGGCATCTACAGCATGGACGCCGGCAGCATTGTCATGCAGGGAAAACCGGTCCGATTTGAAAATCCGCGCCACGCGCTGGACAACGGTGTGGCCATGGTGCACCAGGAACTCAACCAGGTGCTGCGCCGCAACGTGATGGAAAACGTCTGGCTGGGGCGCTTCCCGATAAAAAACGGCCTGGTCGACTCCAGGACGATGTACAGCAGGACGAAGAAGATCTTCGAGGACCTGCAGATGGACATCGACCCCAAAGCCGTCATCGGCACCCTGTCGGTCTCCCGGCGCCAGATGATCGAGATCGCCAAGGCGGTGTCCTATGACGCCAAGGTGCTGGTGCTGGACGAACCCACTTCGTCCCTGACGGAAAACGAGGTCGAGCACCTCTTCCGCATCATCAAGCAGCTGACCGGGCGCGGGGTGGGCATCATCTATATTTCCCACAAGATGGATGAGATCCTGCGCATCTCCGACGAGGTCACCATCATGCGGGACGGCGCCTGGATCGCGACCCGGGAGGCGAAGTCCCTTACCAACGAGGAGATCATCCGCCTGATGGTCAACCGGGAGATGAAGCAGCGGTTCCCGCCGAAAACCAATCAGCCGGGGGAGGTCGCGCTGGAGGTCAAAAACCTGAACGGCAAGTACGAACCCACCTTCCATGACGTGAGCTTTACCCTGCGCAAAGGCGAGGTCCTGGGCATTTCGGGGCTGGTCGGCTCCCGGCGCACGGAACTGCTCAACACCATCTTCGGCTTTTATGTCAAGGAAAGCGGCGAGATCGTGCTCAACGGCAAGGTCATGGACAACAGCCAGCCGGACAGGGCAAAGCAGAATGGTTTTTCCCTGCTGACGGAGGAGCGCCGCGCCACCGGCCTTTTCCCGCAGATGAACATCACCTTCAATTCCATCATCGCCAATGTCCGCTCCTACGGGAAGCTGCTGCTGGACAGCAGGAAGATGAACAGCGACGCCGACTGGGTCATTCAGGCCATCAACGTCAAGACGCCGACCAAGCGGACCCTCATCCGCTCCCTCTCGGGCGGCAACCAGCAGAAGGTCATCATCGGCCGCTGGCTGCTGACCGCGCCGGAAGTGCTGCTGCTGGATGAGCCGACCCGCGGCATCGACGTGGGCGCCAAGTATGAGATCTACAACCTGATCCTGAAACTGGCCGGGGAGGGCAAGAGCGTCATCATGGTGTCCAGCGAGATGCCCGAGCTCATCGGCATCTGCGACCGCATCCTCGTCATGTCCAACGGCCGCATGGCCGGCATCGTGGAGCGGGGCAGGGATTATGACAACATTCCCGGGGAACAGGAAACCATCCTGACCCTGGCTGCGAAGTACGTATAAGGGAGAAGCGAAAGATATGCAGAAAGCAATCGGGTGGAACCGGCAGAAAACGATGGATTTCCTTCTCCATTATGCGATGTACATCATCCTGCTGGCGATTCTGGTCGTGGTCAGCGTCATCCGGCCCAACTTCCTCGCCTTCAGCAACATCCTGAACATCCTCAAGCAGGCTTCCACCAAGGGCATCCTGGCCCTGGGCTGCGCGGGGCTGATCGTGCTGGCGGGCACTGACCTGTCCATCGGCCGGGTGATGGGGTTCTCCGCAGCGGTCACCGCTGCCCTGGTGCAGTCGGTCACCTACAAGTCCCGCTATTTCCTGAACATGACGCAGGATCTGCCGCTGATCGTCCCGCTGATGGCTTCCATTGCCGTGGCGGTCATCTTTTCCCTGATCAACGGCTTTGGCGTGTCCAAGCTGAAGATGCACGCCTTCATCATCACCCTGGGCACCCAGCTGATCGCCTTCGGCGCCAACTGCCTGTTCATCGAAGCCCAGCCTTCCGGCACCGCGCAGGCGCTGTCCACCTTCAACCAGACCTTCAAGGATGCCGCCGCAGGCGACCTGATGCTGGGGACGGTGCGGATCCCGCTGGTCGTCCTGTACTTCCTTGTGCTGGCTGTCATCATGTGGGTGGTCTGGAACAAGACGCGCCTGGGCAAGAACATGTTCGCGGTGGGCGGCAACGAGGAAGCCGCGCGCGTCTCCGGCGTCAACGTCGCCCGGACCATCATGCTCGTCTACCTGATCGCGGGCGTGCTGTACGGCATCGCCGCCTTTCTGGAGGCCGCGCGCATCCAGTCCGTCGGCGCCAACACCGGCCTGGGCTATGAGACGGACGCGATCTCCGCCTGCGTCATCGGCGGCGTTTCCTTCTCCGGCGGCGTGGGCACCATCCAGGGGGTGGTCATCGGCGCGGTCATCCTGCAGGCCATCAACTTCTCGCTGAACTTCATCGGCGTCAACCCTTACTACCAGTACATCATCCGCGGCCTGATCATCGTCCTGGCCGTCGCCATCGACGTGCGCAAGTACATCGTCAAGAAGTGATGCGGCAGGATGACCCGAGGGAGACCCGCGCGGAGATGGCGGAGGCGGAAAACACCGTCCGGCCGCGCAGGCCCTGGCGGGACCGTGTCTACGGCAGGCTGAAGGTCTCCGTGCGCACGATGGATCTCATCATCTATGCCGCGGCCATCCTGCTGGCGGCAGCGCTCCTCCTGGGCGTGCTGACGGCTGGAAGGTGAGTCTCTCCCCTGCGTTTCTGACCAGGAGACCAAGGGAGAATCGAAACAACAGTGAACCTGAACAGAAAAGAGCATTGCCCTGCGTGAACCGCACCCCCTGTGCCGGTCTTCGTCCGGCACAGGGGGTGCATGATGATTGTCCCGGCTTGATGACCGGACATGCCGGTCAATAAGGAAAGAAAACGATTGACATGCGAAATATCCCGTGATAGACTCCAATCGATACATGGATATCGGTGGATGAGGACGTCGCTGTTGCCATGCGGACCGAGCCTGCAGCGCCCTGAACAGCATGATGATAAGGCGAAAACGCCTTAGAATAAGAAAAGGAGAAATTGGTATGAAAAAACTTCTATCCCTGCTCCTGGTCTCTGCCCTCCTTCTGAGCGTGGGCTCCGCGTTTGCGACCAAGGTGGGTGTTTCGATGCCTACCAAGAGCCTGCAGCGCTGGAACGAAGACGGCGCTTACCTCCAGGCGGAGTTCGAAGCCGCCGGTTATGAAGTCGAACTTCAGTACGCCGGTGACAACGAACAGCAAGTTCAGGTTGCCCAGCTGGAGACCATGCTGCTGAACGGCTGCGACGTGCTGGTCATCACCGCCATTGAGTCCACCGCTCTGGGCAACGTGCTTGCCCAGGCCAAGGAAGCGGGCGTCAAGGTCGTCTGCCACGACCGTCTCATCACGGACACCCCCAATGTCGACTACTACGCCACCTTCAACAACTTCCAGGTCGGTGAGATCCAGGGGCAGTACGTCGTGGAAAAACTCGGCCTTGCTGATGGCAAAGGCCCCTTCAACATCGAGTTCCACGCGGGCGACCCGGGCGACCTGAATGCCACGTACTTCTTCAACGGCGCGCTGAGCAAGGTGCAGCAATACCTGGACAACGGCCAGCTGGTCTGCGTGAGCGGCCAGACGACCTTCGACCAGGTGGCCACCCCCTCCTGGAAGACCGAGACCGCCCAGGCCCGCATGGACGACATCATCGCGTCCTTCTACGCGGACGGCAAGCCGCTGGACGTGGTCCTCTGCTCCAATGACTCCACCGCCCAGGGCGCTACCAACGCGCTGGTCGCCGCCGGCTTCAAGGTGGGCGAGAACTTCCCGATCGTCACCGGCCAGGACTGCGACATCGCCAGCGTGAAGAACATCATCAAAGGCACCCAGTCCATGTCCATCTTCAAGGATACCCGCATCCTCGCGGCCCGCACGCTCGCGATGGTCAATTCCATCATTAAGGGCGAGCCGGTCGAGACCAACACCACGGTCAACAACGGCGTGTTTGACACCCCCACCTTCTACTGCCTGCCGCTGTTCGCAGACATCAACAACTACGAAGAGCTGCTGATCGGGACCGGGTACTACACCGCGGATCAGCTGGCTGACTGACCGGGAGGCCGGCACACAGACGATTCGCACGTGATTCGTTTCGGCAACGGGGAGATGACGGATCCTGTCATCTCCCCCTTGCAATAGCAAGGAGGACGCTTCATGGCATCGACGATCCTTCGGATGGAAAACATCACCAAGCTGTTTCCCGGCGTGAAGGCGCTGGACAATGTCAACATCGATGTGACCGAGGGCGAGATCCACGCCGTCGTCGGGGAGAACGGCGCGGGGAAGTCCACGCTGATGAACGTGCTCAGCGGCATCTATCCCTACGGATCCTATACCGGTGAAATATATTACCGCGACGAACTGTGCGCTTTCAGGAACATCAAGGACAGCGAGCGCCGCGGCATCGCGATCATTCACCAGGAATTGGCGCTGGTGCCCCACCTGAGCATCGCGGAGAACATGTACCTGGGCAACGAACGGGAGAAAGCCGGCGTGATCGACTGGGACCTCACCAACCAGCAGGCCGCCAAGTACATGGAGATCGTCGGCCTGAAGGAAAACCCGCGCACGCTGATCAAGGACATCGGCATGGGCAAACAGCAGCTGGTGGAGATCGCCAAGGCGCTGGCCAAGGACGTGAAGCTGCTGATCCTGGACGAACCCACATCATCGCTGAATGAGAACGACGTGAAGAAGCTGCTGGACCTCCTGCTGGATTTCAAGAACAATCATGGGATCACCTCCATCCTCATCTCCCACAAGCTCAACGAGATCGAATACTGCGCCGACCGCATCACCATCATCCGCGACGGGAAATCCATCGAGACGCTGGACAAGAAGGCGGATGAGATCTCCGAGCCCCGCATCATCAAGGGGATGGTCGGGCGGGAGATGACCAACCGCTTCCCCGCGCGGGAGAGCAAGCCCCGCGGGGACGTTGCCTTTGAGATCCGGAACTGGACGGTCTATCATCCCCTGTACGCGGGGAAGAAGGTCGTGGATGACGTATCCATCAAGATCCACCACGGCGAGGTGGTCGGTCTGGCTGGACTCATCGGCGCCGGCCGCACGGAACTTGCCATGTCGGTCTTCGGCAGATCCTATGGAAAACAGATATCCGGAACGGTGCTGGTCGACGGCAAGCCGGTCCGGCTTTCAAATATCTCCCAGGCCATCCAGGACGGGCTGGCCTACGTGACGGAGGACCGCAAGGGCAACGGCCTGATCATCTCCAACTCCATCAAGCACAACCTCACGCTGTCCCGCATCGAGTTTGTTTCAAAACGCGGCATCATCGACAAGGACCTGGAGACGATCCGCGCCGCGCAGCAGAAGGAACAGCTGGATATCAAAGCCCCTACTGTGGAGCAGTATGTGGAAAACCTCAGCGGCGGCAACCAGCAGAAGGTCCTCCTGGGCAAGTGGATCTTTGCCAGGCCTGATATCCTGCTGCTGGATGAACCCACGCGCGGCGTGGACGTCGGCGCGAAGTATGAGATCTACCAGATCATCAACCAGCTGGCGTCGGAGGGCAAGGCGGTGCTCATGGTCTCCTCGGAGCTGGCAGAGCTGCTGGGGATGTGCGACCGGATCTACGTCATGAACGAAAGCAGGCTGATCGCCGAATTCTCACGGGAAGAGGCCTCGCAGGAGGCAATTATGGGCTGCATTCTGCAGGCCAGCAAGGGGGAAATCAGCGCATGAACAAGGTGATTGCCATAGTCAGGAAAAACATGAAACAGTATACGATGATGCTGGCGCTGGCATTCATCGTGCTGATGTTTCAGGGGCTGACCGGCGGAAAGCTGCTGCTGCCCATGAATGTGTACAACGTCATCAACCAGAACGCCTACATCGTCATCATGGCCATCGGCATGCTGCTGTGCATCCTGGGAAGCGGGTCCATCGACCTTTCCGTCGGGAGCGTGGTGGGCCTCGTCGGTGCTTTCGCGGGCATCTTTATCATGAAGTGGAAGTGGGATCCCTACCTGTCCATCCTCCTGTGCATGAGTGTGGGCATCCTCGTCGGGGCCTGGCAGGGGTTCTGGATCGCGTTCGTGAAGATCCCGGCCTTCATCGTCACCCTCAGCGGCATGCTGGTCTTCCGCGGGGCGACGCTGATCCTCCTGCAGGGCGGCAAGGCGATCCCCGTGTTTCCGGCGGAATACAAACAGTTTTTTGTGGGCACGACGCCGGAGTTCATCGGAGTGTGGGAAGTCGCGGGGATGAAAATCTACCTGACCTGCCTCCTGCTGGGCATCCTGATCGCGGCGGTTTTCTGCCTCACGCAGGTGATTTCAAACCAGAGAAAGAAGCGCAAGGGATATGAGCACGCGACCCCGGGGGCTCTGGCGGTGCGCCTGGTCATCATCTCCGCGATCGTGATCTGGTTCTTCACGCTGCTTGCGCGCTACAGGGGCATTCCCTCGGTGCTGATCGTGCTGGGCGTCATCGCCGCGGCGTATACCTTCATCACCAACAAAACAGTGCTCGGCCGGCACATCTACGCGATGGGCGGCAATCCGAAGGCCGCGCGCCTGTCCGGTGTCAATACGGAACGGCTCATGTTCTTCAGCTATGTCAACATGGGCTTCCTGGCGGGCATCGCCGGGATGGTGTTCGCGGCGCGGCTTGACAGTGCCACCCCGATGGCCGGGGACGGATTTGAGATGGATGCCATCGCTTCCTGCTTCATCGGCGGGGCCTCCGCCTACGGCGGTGTCGGCACCGTGAGCGGTTCTCTCATCGGCGCGCTGATCATGGGCGTACTCAACAACGGGATGAACATCATCGGCATGGACGTCAACGTGCAGAAGCTGGTCAAGGGTCTGGTGCTGCTGGCCGCCGTTGCGTTTGACGTCGTGTCCCAGGGGCATGTGGCGCTGCCCTCTTTCCTGCGCTTTGGCAAGGGGAAGCCGGAAAAGATCACGGCACGCTGAACGGCCGGGTATTTCTGCAAAGCGCCGGGCATCTGCCCGGCACTTTTCGTTTGGCTGATTCTGTTTTGCTTGATCCTGCAGCCCAAAGTTTTCATCATTTATCACGATTTCCTTGAAATGCCCCGCGGAAAGGGGTACATTATCCGGAGCAAACGGCCCTGAGGCCAGAAAAAAAGGAAGGCATCTGCAAGCATGATCAAATTCAGCGAAATGAAGTACGAACGCCCCGACTTTGACCGGGTATACGGGGAGATGAAGGCGCTGCTGGGGCGGCTGGAGGGGGCGAAGTCCGCGGAGGACTTCTTTGCCGCCCTGAAGGAACTGGACAGACAGGGGCGCACCCTGGCCACCCAGGCGACCCTGTGCCAGATCCGCCACACCATCAACACCAGGGATGAGTTCTACACCGCCGAGCAGGACGTGATGGACGAGGCGCTGCCCAGGTTCCAGGAGATCCCGACGGAGACCGCCCGCGTCACCCTGGCCTCCCCTTTCAGGGACGAAGCGGCAAAGGCCTACGGGCCGCACCTGCTGGAGAAGTTTGAGGTACAGCTGAAAACCTTCAAGCCCGAGATCGTCCCCGACCTGGTGGAGGAGAACAAGCTGGGCTCGGAGTATGAGAAGCTCATGGCCTCCGCGCAGATCGAGTTTGAGGGGGAGAAGCGCAACCTTTCCGGCCTCATCCCCTTCATGGAATCCACGGACCGGGGCATGAGGAAGCGCGCCAACGCCGCGCACTGGAACTGGATCGCCGAACAGGGAGAAACGCTGGATGAGCTGTACGGCAAGCTGGTCCGGGTGCGCCAGCGCATCGCTGAAAAGCTGGGCTACAGGAACTTTATCCCCGTCGCCTACGCGCGCATGGGGCGGACGGACTGGACGCCGGAGGACGCGAAGGTCTACCGCGCGCAGATCGCGGAATCCGTCGTGCCGCTGACGCAGAAGCTGTACCGTGAACAGTCGGCGCGCATCGGCATCAAGGACATGAAAAACTACGACTACCAGCTGGAGTTCCTCACCGGCAACCCCAAGCCCCAGGGCGACGAACCCTACCTGGTGAACCATGCCAAGGAAATGTACAGGGAGCTGTCCCCCGAGACGGACGCGTTCTTCGGCGTGATGACCTCCCAGGAGCTGATGGACCTGACCACCAAGCCGGGCAAGGCCAACGGCGGGTACATGACTTTCCTGCCGGACTACAAGGT
>CAZVSG010000074.1:0-1897 GCA_964629345.1 uncultured Christensenella sp.
TATACCAACCGAATGAGCAAACGCACCGGTGAAATGAGGATCATTGATGGGTCCGCTGAGCCGAATGAAAGAGGCAACAAGGCGGCGCAATAAGGCTGCCTCATCAAAGCGTTTATGATTGAGTTCAGTATTGAACCCTGAAAGCGTACATCCCAAGGGCAGCCGCGACAGCCAGGTTGAGGGAATCGACCTCCCCTGTCTGCTCGATCCTCACCGGGCTGCCCAGATGGGCGAAGGACGGCGGAAGACCGCTGCCCTCATTTCCGAAGATCAGGCTGAACGGGGGCTGTTTTTTTTGCGCGGCCTCAGACATGGGGAGCGACCCGTCCAGCATGAAGGGGTACAGCGCATGGCGGGGGTATTCCTCCCGGTATTGATCGAAACTGTCATACTCAAAGAGCCTCAGGGAGAAAACCGCGCCCATGCCGGCCCGGACGACCCGGGGCTCAAAGGGATCGGCGCATGGGCGGACCAACGCGATGTTCCTATAACCCAGCCCCAGCGCGGTGCGCAGGATGGTGCCCAGGTTGCCCGCGTCCATGGGGTTCACCAGGACCAAGTGGTTGCCTTCGGGCTCGGGATGAAGCGGTGTTTTCCGGAATACGGCCGCGGCGAAGCAGTTGTCCTTGCCGGAGAGGCGGCGCAAAGCGCGGTCGGCCTCCTCGGTGCGGATCCTCAGCCTGTCGCACAGGGCAATGAGGTTCTGCGCCCCCTCCCCCATCCCCAGGCTGCTGTGCAGCAGGACACGGCTCACCTGGTCCGGTGCTTTTCTGAGCGCTTCCATGGCGGGAAACAGCCCGAGGGCATAGGATATCGGCATTCCCCGGCTGTACGGTTCAAGCGTCGGCATTCACTTCTCCCTCAGGCCTGATCCGGTTCTCTCAGGAGCTTCTGCAACTCAGTCAGCAAAGCCAGCGCGGTCCGTTTCCCGTCGCGGCCGATCTGGTTCACCGGTCCCGCGCAGGACGGGCATCCGTTTTCACATCCGCATTGTTTGACGACTTCAGCGGCATGGCCGATCAGGACCCTGCGCATCAAGAAAGCCTTCTCGCTCAGCCCGATCCCGCCCGGGCAGTTGTCGTACAGGATCAGGGTCGGCTTATCGGTGAACGGGCACTTGACCTGGTAGCTGACCGCCAGGTCCCGCGGGGAACACATCAGGTAAAAGGGCGCTACGATCCTCAGCAGGTTGGATATGCCCATCATGCCGTTCTGGAGGCTGTCGTTGCTGAAGCCGGACACGATCCTGTCCGGCAGCGTCAGCCACGCCGCCGCGGTATGCATGTCCGTCTCCGGCAGTCTGACAGGCCCGTAGCCCAGGGATTCGCCAGTATCAAACTTCATCTTCTTGAAGATCTTGACCAGGGAGGTCACCTTGACCTCGCCAAGGGCCGCGTGCTCCGCCTGCTGCGTGATGTCCAGCAGGCTCAGGCTGATGTTCAGGTCTGCGTCGGTGTAGTAGTCGACGTTCACCCGGCGGATAAAGGCCTTGCAGGCGTCAAAGTCGAGTTTCTCCACCTGATACTGCACGCCCTCATGAAGGTAGATCGCATTCTCATGCAGCAGCATCGGCACGGTGAAGCGGTCCATCTCACCGACAACGCGGACCTGCCTGGGGTCTGTGATATCCATGATGAGAAAGTTTTCCGTCATGGCGGTGCGCAGGCTGATCTCGCTGGCGGGAAAATCCTCCGCCGACCAGAAATATCCGTCCCCGACGTGCCGCAGGATGCCGGCTTCCTCAAGATAGGACAGCAGGCTTTCAACACCCGGCGCGTTGCCGAACCCCTCTCCCTCCTTGAACGGCAGCTCATAGGCGGCGCACTTGAAATGGCTGAGCAGAACGTAGAGGTTATCGGGATTGGTGAGCGCGTTCTCCGGCGACTGCGCGAAGAAA
>CAZVSG010000074.1:1907-2938 GCA_964629345.1 uncultured Christensenella sp.
GGTCCATCGGCGCGCTGGAAGCCACCATGATGGTCAGGCTGGGCCCCATCCTTCGCCCGGCGCGTCCGGCCTGCTGCCAGGTGCTGGCGATGGTGCCGGGATACCCGCACAGGATGCAGGCGTCCAGGGAACCGATATCGATTCCCAGCTCCAGCGCGTTGGTGGACACGACCATCCCCACCTCGCCGCTGCGCAGGCCGTGCTCGATCTCCCGCCGCTCACGGGGCAGGTAACCGCCCCGGTAGCCGCGCACGGAGCCGGAATGCCCCAGCGGATCGGAGCGCGCTTCCTTCAGCGCCTTGGTGAGCACCTCCACCTGGATGCGGCTTTTGGCGAACACGATGGAAGGGATGCTGTTCTGAAGCAGCATCAGGGCCAACCCGCGCGTCTCGCTCAGCGCGCTCTTCCTGATCCCAAGCTGCCTGTTCACGACAGGGGGATTGTAGAAGATGATGTGCCTTTCACTCGCGGGCGCGCCGGACTGGTCCACCAGCATGACCTCCCGGCCCACCAGCTGCCCGGCCAACTCCCCGGGGTTGGCGATGGTGGCGCTGCAGAGGATGAACTGCGGATCGCTGCCGTAAAACCGGCAAAGCCGCAGAAGCCGCCTTAGGACGTTGGCCAGGTTTGCGCCGAAAATGCCGCGGTAGCTGTGGATCTCGTCGATCACGATGTAGCGGAGGTTTTCAAACAGCTTGATCCATTTCGTGTGGTGGGGAAGGATGTTACTGTGCAGCATGTCCGGGTTGGTCACCACCACGTGCCCTGCCTGGCGGATGGCTTTGCGGGCCGCAGCCGGCGTGTCGCCGTCATAGGTATAGGTCTTGATGTCCACGTCCATCTGGGTGATGAGTTCATACAGTTCGGCGACCTGGTCCTGCGAAAGCGCCTTGGTGGGAAAAATATACAGGGCGCGGGCATCCTCGTCCTTCAGGATCGCGTTGATGATCGGCACGTTGTAGCAGAGGGTCTTGCCGGAGGCGGTCGGCGTGACCACGCAGACATCCTCCCGGCGCAGCGCCTTGTCCACC
>CAZVSG010000074.1:2948-11110 GCA_964629345.1 uncultured Christensenella sp.
GGCGTGACCACGCATACGTCACGGCCTTCCAGCGCCTGCGTGATGGCCTGCGCCTGATGGGTATACGGGCGGGCGATGCCGCGGCGGGCCAGGGCAGAAACCAGTTTCGGACTGACTTTCTCCGGCCAATCGCCATAGCGCGCTTCGCGCGCCGGCAGTGTCTGCCAGTTGCTCACGCAGGAAAGGAATCCCTCATCCTCCCGCAGGCGGTCGATCAGCTGTTCAACGTTCATGTGCGTCCTCCGATTTGATTCAGTATAGCAAAGCAAGGAGAGCCTTACAAGGACTCAAAGCAGGAATATGGAACATTTGTTCCTGTCCGTTCCTGATCTCCTCTTGCAGCAGCCATCCCGGAAATCCCTGATAATACGATGGTTCTTCGACAGAATCCGTCCAGGATCCTATCATGTTGAAGTGTGCAGCGATGCCGGACCGGCGGGAAGTACGCCCGCGCCCGGGAGACATCGTGCAAAGCAGGTGAGGGAGCATGCTATGAAGCGCTGCCATCAATCGTTCGAGAACGTCCTTGCCCACACAAACAGCAAGTATTTGGGGCTGAGCTTTGAGGAAGCCGCGAAAAGGCTGCGTGGGAACGGGAAAAACAGGCTTAAGGAGGAGCGCAAGACGGAGAAAGAAAACAAAGGAACCCGCACAAACGAGCGGGTTCTTTATCAATCAGACTTTATTGACTGGTCAGTTGCCGTCCGCCCCCGGAGCGGGGCTCGTATAGATCCCCTCAGGAGGTTCGGGACTAAGCGGCAATGAAGCGCTCCCGGAAGGACCCGGAACGGTCTCCACTTTCATCTGCGCTTCAGGGCTGTACAGCAGGCTCAGGGTCAGCGCACCGGCCATCCCGTCCGCCGCGAGCTGATGCTGCGCCTGGAAGGCAAGCACCGCCGCCTGCGTTCCCGCATAGTATTTCCCGTCGATGACACCGTCATAGTAGCCCAGCTCCTGAAGCCGCCGCTGCAGCTCCATCACCTCCGGGCCGATGGAACCGACGCGAAGCAAGGCCTCGCCTTTCACAAAGGCAAGATCGGGCGGCGACAGTGTCGGCTCCGGCGTCAAAGCAGCCAGACGGTCGTACTCCCTGCGGGTGTTTCCGGTCTTGACAATGAATACGGTGATGACGGCGGCCATCAGGATGGCAGCCAGGCCCATGATCCAAGGCTTCAGGCGGTCCGCCTTCATTCTTCCCGTCTTCCTTCCCTTGTGCATGCGGGCAGTATACGGTCAGGCGGGGCGGCTGTCAAACCTCCCTGCTTGATATGCCTTGCCTCATTTGATAGGATGGGTCCAGGAGGGATTATGCCGTACTTTGCTGTTTTTGATCTGGATGGAACGCTGCTGAACACCCTGCCGGACATCTCAGGGGCCATGAACCGGGTGCTGTCAAGAAACGGGCTGCCGCAGCATCCCGAGGACAGCTACAGGCGCTTTACCGGCAACGGCGCGCGCCTGCTGACCCTGCGCGCGCTGGCAGGCCGCGAAGAGTTATTCGATATTGTCTATCCCCAATACCTCAAAGAATACTCCGCAAACAGCAGGGTCCTGACAAGGCCGTACGACGGCGTCACCGACATGCTCCTTGCTCTTTCCGCTCTTCAGGTCAAACTGATCGTCTACAGCAACAAGGACGATCCGGAGGCAAAAGACGTCATCCGGCATTATTTCCCGGACATCCCGTTTGCCGCTGTGCTGGGCAGCCTGCCGGGCAAACCGCTCAAGCCGGACCCGGCCGCGCTGAACGGTCTGCTGTCCGCGCTGGGCCTGCGTCCTGATGAGGGCATCTACCTTGGCGATACGGTGATGGACATCCAGTGCGCGAAAGCGGCAGGCCTGTACGCCGTCGCCGTGGAATGGGGCTTCCAGACGCGGGAAGAGCTGATGAAGGAACAGCCGGACAGGCTGCTCGTTCACCCTGATGAAGTGCCGTCGATCCTGAAGGAAAGATTTCCGGCTGACTGAAAACTTCATAACCGCTCAGACTGGCTGAGCAACCCTAAACACGGACAAAGCGATGTTGTTCTATTCCCACTCAATGCTCGCCGGCGGCTTTGTGGTGATGTCCAGCAGCACGCGGTTGACGCCGTGGACTTCGTTGACGATGCGTCGGGAGACGGCGGCCAGCGTGTCATACGGTATACGGGCCCAGTCCGCGGTCATAAAATCATCCGTCGTCACGGCGCGGATCGCGACGGCGGTGTCATAGCTGCGCTCATCCCCCATGACGCCCACGGAACGCAGGTCGGTATTGACGGTAAAGAACTGGCTGACGCTCCCATTGAGGCCGGCTTTTTCAAACTCTTCCCTGAGGATGGCGTCGCTTTGGCGGGTGATCCCGACCTTCTCCCGCGTCAGTTCGCCTAGGGTGCGGATGGCCAGACCGGGGCCGGGGAAGGGCTGGCGCTCGGTCATCGCGCCCGGCAGCCCGAGCACGCGGCCAAGCTCGCGCACCTCATCCTTGAACAGGGTGCGCAGCGGTTCCACCAGGCTGGTGAAGCCGAGTTCCTTCGGCAGGCCGCCCACGTTGTGGTGGCTCTTGATGACCGTGCTGCCCGGCGCGGCGCCGGACTCGATCACGTCGGGGTAGATCGTGCCCTGGGCGAAATGATCCAGCGCGCCGAGCTTCCGGGCTTCCTCGCGGAACACCCGGACAAACTCAGCGCCGATGATCTTCCGTTTCTGCTCCGGATCGGTGACCCCCGTCAGTTTTGCGTAGAACCGGTCCGAGGCGTCCACGGCGCTCAGGTGCAGCGGAAAGTGCCCTGAGAACACTTCGCGCACGAGCCGCGGCTCGTCCTTGCGCATAAAACCATGATCGACGAACACGCAGTACAGCCTGCTGCCGATGGCGCGGGACAGCAGCGCCGCGCACACCGCGCTGTCAATGCCGCCGGACAGCCCCAGCAGCACCGTCCCGTTTCCGACGGCTTCGCGGATCTCCGCGACGGCCTGCTCCGCGAAGCCTTCCATCCGCCAGTCCTGCTGACAGCCGCAGATATCCGTCAGGAAACGGCTGATGATCTCCATTCCCTGCTCGCTATGGGACGTTTCGGGATGGAATTGTACGGCATAGAGCATCCTGTCCGGATCCTCCATCGCAGCATAAGGGCAGGTGTCCGTATGCGCGGTCACCGCGAAGCCGGGAGGCAGCGCGTCCACCTGGTAGCCGTGGCTCATCCAGCTGCTGCATTCCGGTTTCAGCCCGGAGAACAGCCTCGCCCGTGTGTCCAGGCTGACAGCCCGCAGGCCGTACTCACGCTTTCCGGCCTTTCCCACACTGCCGCCAAAGGCCTGCGCCATCAGGTGCATGCCGTAACACACCCCCAGGACCGGGATGCCCAGCGCGAACACTTCAGGGCTGCAGGAGAGGGCATCCTTCATGGTCACAGCGGAAGGACTGCCGGACAGGACCAGGCCGGAGGGATCCAGCGCCCTGATCGTCTCCAGGTCCGCCGTATACGGAAGGACGACTGAAAAAACATGCGCCTGGCGAATCCGCCGGGCGATGAGCTGGGTGTATTGGCTTCCAAAGTCAAGAATGACGACAGGCTTTCTCATGGCGCCTCCCTTCGGGCTGAGCGGTGGATGATAGCATGAACCGTGATCCGGCAGGCCTGATCCGCGTCAGGCCGATCCCTATCCCTTGATGCTGCCGTCCGGATTGAAGACCGGAAGCTTCTGCAGATACAGAATGTCCTTTCGGCCCATGGCCACGCCCTCCGCCAGCACCGCCATCTTGCCCACGACCACCCCGCCGGCCTGGTGCACCAGCTTTTCCACCGCCTTGAGACTTTCGCCGGTCGAAATGACGTCGTCCACGATCAGCACGCGCTTCCCGTTCATATAGTCAGCGTCTTTCTGGTCAATGAAGAGCATCTGGCGGTTGACCGTGGTGATGGAAGTCACCTCGGTCGAAAACACGTTGCGCATGTAAAGTTTCGGCGCCTTACGGGCGATGAGGTAGCGGTTCTCCCCGTTCTGGCGCGCCATCTCGTATACCAGCGGGATCCCCTTTGATTCCGCCGTGATCAGTACGTCATGTTCCGGCGCGATCTTCAATAGTTCTCCCGCGCAGGCGACGGTCAGCTCTATGTCCCCGAAAATCACAAACGCGCCGATATACAGCTCCTCATTGACCGCGCACAGGGGCAGATGCCGGGTCAGCCCGGCGACCTTGATCTCGTACTCCATTCACCCTCCAATGCCTAGACGTATACCGCCCGGGCATGTCCATCGTTTTTACCGATTGATTGTAAAAGCGCGCCGGGGGCTTGTCAATGTTCTGCCTGCGAAAAGAAACTCTGAAGGATCAGCACCAGCTCCTGTATGTTCCCGCAGGAATTGATCCTCGCCCTTGCCTCCGACGCGCCTTTCATCCCTTTCAGGTACCAGCCGAAATGCTTGCGCATCTCCACCATGCCCGTGTCCTCCCCTTTGAGACCCACCATCATTTGAAGGTGGTGAAGCGCTGTCGCAAGCTTCTCCTCCGGTCCGGGCATCGCTGTCACTTCCCCTGCCAGGGAAGCCTTGATCATGCGAAAAAGCCAGGGATTGCCCAGCGCCCCGCGCCCAAGCGCGATCCCGTCCGCGCCCGTTGCGTCAAGGACAGCCAGCGCATCCGCCGGGGAGAACACGTCACCGTTGGCGATGACCGGGATCCTGACGGCCCGTTTGACCTGCGCGATGACGTCCCAGTCCGCTTTCCCGGCGTACTGCTGCTCCCGCGTGCGCCCGTGCACGCAAAGCTGCCCGACGCCCTCATCCTCGCACAATCTGGCAAAATCCACCGCGTTGATGCTGCTTCTGTCCCATCCGATGCGCATCTTGATGCTCAGGCGCCTGCCCGTCGCGCCGCGGACCGCGCGGATGATCTTCCTTGCCAGGGGAAGGTCTCTCAAAAGCGCGCTGCCGCTGCCGGAGGAGACCACTTTCTGAGCCGGGCAGCCAAAATTAAGGTCGATACCGTCATAGCAATCAAGGTCTGAAAGCAATTCCGCGGCCCGGGCGCACACCTCCGGATCGCGGCCGAACAACTGGGCGAACAAGCGCTTTTCCTCCGGGTGATGCGAAAGAAGGAAAGCGTAAGCCATGCTGCTCTTGGGCGCCTGCAGCAGGCCCATGGCGCTGATCATCTCGCTGTACAGCTCGTCCGCGCCCATGCGCTGGCAGATCAGGCGAAAAGGCCAGTCCGTGATCCCGGCCATCGGCGCCAGGACCAGCTTGACCTGCCTTCGTTCATCTATCGGGTTCAGGGGTTGTACGCCCTTTCATTCCTCAGTTCCCGGATGTGCCATTGGCCGTTTTCACGCAGAAGGATGACGTCGTAGCGCGCCGAGGGCCATCTTGGAGGCGACCAGTTCCCCTCCGGCGTCACACCCCGGTACTGCGGCAGGATGCGGCCGTCGATGGCCATGACCTGTTCAGTGATCGTCGCGCGCGCGGTATCCTCCCACGGCCAGCACCACATCCATTCCATCCTCAGCCTGTGGTCGATGCCGGTCACCTGATAGGGCGTATACGGATTGGTTCCGTCGCGCATGGTGGCCAGCCGCTTGTCCAGGGGGAGATAGGCGGCGGAGAAATACTTCTCAAGCTCCTCCTGCCCGCTGTTTGTCATCACGCTCAGCGCCCGCTGCGCCATCCCGTCCTTGAGGATGACGAAGATGTTGGCGGCATTCATCGAGAAATAAAAGGCGATGGTCATCAGGCCCAGCACGCAGGTGAGGACGATCAGCCTGGTCGCGATGAACCAAACCAGCCGCCGAAGCTTCTTCATCCTTTATCCCCTTTCAGGGATGCAGTGTCGTGCCGAGCGGCTCGCCGTCCAGCACGCGCCTGATGTTCTCCGGGCTGTCCAGCGCGAAGACCCGGACCTGGGGCAGGCCTTGCTCGGCGCACATGATGAAGGCCGCCATGTCCATGACCTTCAGTCCGCGCCGGATGGCCTCCAGGTAGGTGATGTCCCGGATGAGCACCGCCTCAGGGTCTTCCCTCGGGTCAGCCGTGTAGACGCCGTCAACGTTCTTGGCCAGCAGCAGCGCGTCCGCGCGCAGCTCCAGCGCGCGCAGGGTGACCGCGGTGTCGGTGGTGAAGAAAGGGCTGCCCAGACCGCCGCCGAACAGGGCGACGCCATCCCGGCAGAGCGCCTCATCGGCCAGATCGCGCCGGTAGTTGGCGCAGACGTCCGGCAGATGCAGGGCGGAGAATACCTGGGCGTTCCGGCCGCACTGGTACAGGGCGTCCTGCATCACCAGGCAGTTCATCAGAGTGCCCAGCATCCCCATCTGGTCCGCGCGCACCGCGTCCATCCCGGCGGACGCGCCGTGACGGCCCCGCCAGAGGTTGCCGCCGCCGATGACGACACCCACCTGTGTTCCCCTCTCCGCGACCTCCCTGATGACCCGGGCTGCCTCCATGATCTTCTCATAGTTGAACAGCCAGCCGTTTTCCCCGAGGGCTTCGCCGGAAAGCTTGAGCATGATCCTGCGGTAAGGCATCCTATATCCTCCCTGTGGGCCGTTTGGAAAAGGGCGGCGCGCAGCGCCGCCCCAGTGAACCCTCTCCCGCGGCGATGTCAGTTCTGTTTGGTCATGGCCTCGACTTCGTTGGCAAGGTCGCTGACCTTCTTCTCAATGCCTTCGCCCCGCTCATAGCGGGTAAAGCGGCGCACGGAGATCTTTTCACCGCTGGCAAGGGCGGTCTCGTTGACCAGCGCCTGGACGGTGATGTCGGGATTCTTCACAAAAGGCTGCTCCAGCAGACAGACTTCCTTGTAGTACTTCTCGATCCGGCCTTCCACCATGCGGTCAACGATCTTCTCGGGCTTTCCTTCGTTGAGCGCCTGCGCGCGGAGGATCTCACGCTCCTTGGCAAGGTTTTCATTGGGAACCTCGTCCTTGGAAACGAACAGCGGGTTGCTGGCGGCGATCTGAAGGGCCAGGTCATGGCAGAGCGATTTGAAGGCTTCGGTATTGGCCACGAAGTCGGTCTCGCAGTTGACCTCAAGCAGCACGCCGATCTTCCCGCCCATGTGGATATAGCTGTCCACCATGCCCTCGGCGGCGATGCGGCCGGCCTTCTTGGCATTCGCGGCGAGCCCTTTTTCCCTGAGCAGCTCGATGGCCTTGTTCATGTCGCCTTCGCATTCGACCAGCGCCTTTTTGCAGTCCATCATGCCCGCCTGTGTGCGTTCACGCAATTCCTTGACCATTGCGGTGGTGATTTCCATTTTGATCTCTTCTCCTTATCAGTATCGCGGGAAGCGCTCAGGCTTCCTCATCCGCGGCAGTCTCTTCGTCCGCTGCTTCCTCAGCGTCGACCTGGGCGCCCTGACGGCCTTCCAGCACGGCGTCAGCCATCTTGCCGGAGATCAGCTTGACCGCACGGATGGCGTCGTCGTTGCCGGGGATGATATAGTCCACCAGGTCGGGATCGCAGTTGGTGTCGACGATGGCGACGATCGGGATCTTCAGCGTCCTGGCCTCCGCGATGGCGATGGCTTCCTTCTGCGGATCGATCACAAACAGCGCTCCGGGCAGGTTTTTCATGGTACGGATACCGCCCAGGTTGCCGTTGAGCTTGTCGCGCAGCTGGTCAAACTGTCCGCTGGTCTCCATCCTGTCGATCTCGTTGAGGCGCTCGACGCGGGAGCGGATGGTGCGGTAGTTGGTCAGCATGCCGCCCAGCCAGCGTTTATTGACATAGAACATGTTGCAGCGCTTGGCCTCAAACTCGATGGACTCCTGCGCCTGTTTCTTGGTGCCGACAAACAGGATCGACTTGCCCTCCATGGACAGGTTGCGAACGAACATGTACGCTTCCTCGATCTTCCGCACGGTCTTCTGCAGGTCGATGATGTAGATGCCGTTGCGCTCCGTGAAGATGTAGGGTGCCATTTTGGGGTTCCAGCGCCGGGTCTGGTGGCCGAAGTGGACGCCTGCTTCCAGCAGGCTTTTCATTGAGATGACTGCCATGGGGTTTCCTCCTCTTGTTTTGCCTCCGGGGCTTCAACCTGTCCGGACGCCTTCGGGCACAAGCGGACAGTCCACCACCGTGTGTAATGCCGAAGAAGTATAGCATAGCATGGCACGGCTTGCAAGCAAAAAGAGCGGCTGCGCCGCGGTTCCCCAAAAATGGCCGCTTGCTTTTGAAAACAA
>CAZVSG010000075.1:0-11096 GCA_964629345.1 uncultured Christensenella sp.
TACAGTGATCCAAACCGTTCGTCAAGTATTAATTGTCAGTCCTGGCTGTTTTCCGCTCAAATTGCACATGTTGCGTGCAGAACGGCCTTTCACTGCAGTGTTTCACTCCATAAGTCCTGAAGAAAAGATGCCCAGACCTGAGCAGCCGCTCAGGGCAGCCCTCTTCATTGGCAATGGCTATTCAAAAACGCGGGAGAACCCCGGCACATTTCCCGGCTGCCCTTCCGCTCCAAAGCGGAACACATACCGGAATTCCTTCCTTATGTCGGCGGACGCTCGGCCCTCACCGGCGCCGCGGCAAGACTGCCTATAAATAATCCCGTTCCCGGGAAACCGGTGTTTGTTCAGACGCGCCCGTCGCCGCCGCCGCGCGAAAGCCAGGCGTCCAGCAGCAGCTCTTCCACCGGGCGGGCTGGATTTAGCGCTGGTTTCGCTGTTTCGCCGAAGGACATGAAGACAGGCGCCTGCGGATCCAGCGCCGGCCAGTAGGGCAGACGGCCGCCGGCGGTCCCCATCCCGTTCGGATCGCCCGCGCGGATGAAATTGTACAAATAGTCGCACATTTGCCTGGCCAGGTCATAATGCTTCCCTGTAAAGGGCCGCCAGCATTTCGCGAGCGTCTCAAAAAAGAACCAGAGATCCACGGAGTGGAAAGCGCCGGGGCGGTCCCATCCAGGGATCTCAGCGCAAAACTCATAGGCGTAGATCGGAACCCGGGCTTTTTTTACCGCGGCGCGTACGGCGAAGGTGATGGCGTTCACCTCACCCTCGCGCCTGATGCTCTCTTTTGTGGCAGGCCTGGTGAACGATGCCAGGAACCGCTCCTTGTCCAGGCCTGGAATGTCAGCGGCATAAGCCCGCAGGGTCTCCTCATCCTTCGCTTTGGGCGAGAAGTGGAACTCATCGACCGTTGAACCCATCATCACCGGGCAGCGGACGCGGTCACTGTGAAAGTACCAGCGGTCGGGCGCGTACCGCAGGAAAGCGCCGTCAACCGAGGCGGGCCACAGCCCCGCGTTCTTCCAGGAGAGCGCGGCGTCCAGGACGGCCCGCCAGGGCAGGCGGCGGGCTTCTGCCAGCGTATTGACCCCCAGAACCTCACGGAAGAAGCGTTTGCCGCGTTTTTCAGCCTCTCTCAAGGGAACGCACAGGCCAAACAGCTCAGGGTAAGCCGGCGCGAACAGGCCGCTGATGATCGCCGCGCGCTGAAACAGCCCCTCGTTCTCCCTGTGGGCGATCTGCGCGCTGACGCTCATGCCGCCAGCCGACTGCCCGCCGATGGTGATGCTGTCCGGGTCGCCGCCGAAAGCCGCGGCGTTGCGCTTCACCCACTGCGTGGCGAACTGCTGGTCCAGAAAGCCGAAGTTCGTGGGGTTCTCGGGATTTTCAGCCGTCAGCTCCGGGTGTGCCAGGAATCCGAAAACGTTGAGCCGGTAATTGACGGTGACCACGACGGCGCCGCGGCGGGCGATACGCTCCCCGTCAAACTCCATCTCGCTGGTGGCGCCGACCTGAAGCCCGCCGCCGAAGTACCACACGAAAACCGGCAGGCCGGCTTTCCCATCAGCGGGCGCCCAGACGTTTAGGGTGAGGCAGTCCTCATCCATGGCCGGATCGTCATCCACCCACCATTCGCGCGAGTAGAGGTTGTCCTTGTCCTTCCCCGTCACGGCCTGCGGGGCGATGGGCGAGAAGTCATAGGCCTTGTACTCGCCCTCCCAGGGCGCGTGAGGTTCAGGCGCGCGCCAGCGGTTCCCCCCGACGGGCGGCGCGGCATAGGGAATGCCTTTGTAGCTGGTGATGCGCGGATCAGCCGCCGGCAGTCCCCGGACGACGCCGGATTCGGTTTGCGCGGTGCGGATAAGGGGCATGGCAGGTTCCTCCTCATTGTCTGTTCAGGCAGGAGCGCCTTTCATCTTTCCGGTCCTCTTGGCGTATACCCGATGATCCGCCTCACAGGTTGAACACGGAACGATCGCTCCGGTTTCAGCGCAGGGGATAAAATTGATTGCATCGCGCGCAGTCATAAGGGGTCAAATACTTGGCCGCATCATACCACATATCCCTGCGGCGCTCAAGAAACCAGGCGGGAGTCTGCGGGATGGCGGGATGGATATCCGTGTGGGAATTGTGTAAAATACGGGATGAGAGAACCGGAACCGAAACAGGTACAGGATCCCTGGCGGAACGGCCGGATCATTGGAGGTCAGTTGAAATGAAGGCAGCCCTCATGCAGGAACCGGGGAGCATCCGGATCAGGGACGTGGGCCAGAGACCGCCCGAACAGAACGAAGCGCTGCTGAAGATCTTCTCAGCAGGCATCTGCGGCAGTGACATCGGCGCATTCCGAGGAACCAACAGACTGGTGACCTATCCCCGGATCATCGGCCATGAGCTGGCCGGCCAGATCCTCTCCATCCCGGAGAATGTCAGGGGGCTCAAGGCCGGGGACCGGGTCATCGTCGATCCATACCTGTACTGCGGGCACTGTTATCCCTGCGGCATCGGCCGCACGAACTGCTGCACAAGCCTGCGTGTCCTCGGCGTGCACGTGGACGGCGGAATGTCCGAGACATTTGCCCATGACAAGGATATGCTTCTCAAAGTACCGGATGAAATCCCCTGGGAGCTGATACCGATGGCAGAACCGCTGACCATCGCGCTGCATGGCCTTCACCGGCTGAATGTGAAAGCGGGCGAGCATATCGCCATCTTTGGCGCCGGACCCATCGGCCTGCTCGCGGCGATGGCGGCTTTGCATTACGGCGCGCATCCCATCGTGCTGGATGTCGTAGCGGACCGGCTGACGTTTGCCGGCGGGCTCGGTGTCAGGCATGTCCTCAATCTGAAGGCTGAGGATCCGGTGAGAAGAATCGCCGAAATCACAGACGGCCGGATGGCGGAGTGCGTGCTTGAGGCGTCCGGGGCAAACGCCGCGATCCTCAATGCCATTGAGGTGGTCAGCCACGCGGGGAGAGTCGCCCTGACCGGATGGCCCAAGGAGCCCACCCTCATCCCGACGGACAGGATCACCCGGAAGGAGATCGATGTCCGGGGCGCGCGGACAAGCGCAGGGGAGTTTGAAGAGGCTGTCAGCCTGATCAGGTCGGGGGGGGTCGATGTCAGGAAAATCCTGACGGACGTCATCTCCCTGGATGAGGTCCCGGACACGATCAGGGACATCGACAGGAATCCGGGCGGATACCTGAAAGTGAATGTCCTGATCAACTGATTAAGGACACGGACGGAGCCATCGCGTACAGGATGCCCGCCAGGGCAGTGATTCAGGCTTCTTCAGTTGTCAGGGGAGATCCCCGCTGCTGATAGGGAATGCTCAAGCGAAGAAAAAGGCTTATGCAAATATCACAGACAGCTGGGTGATAGCAGGCTGTCTGCTGCATAAGGAATGCCGGCAGGGCGTCCGATTTTCCGGACTAACGGCGGGTATTCTCCGCGATCTCAGCGGTTCTTTCGATCAGCTCACCAAACCCGTACAGGGCCAGCGACGACAGCCATGCGATCACGCTGCCCACCACGATCACCAGGATGCCGCCAATGACGCCGAGCCCTCCAAAATCAATGCCATAGCTATACAGGTTCCCCGCGCTCATCATCGTGATCCCGCTGACCACGCTGGCGATGATCCCCAGCCAGGCGGCCACCTTCGCAACAGCCTTGATCTTGCCGCCGATATTGGTGTACATGGTTCCTTCTCCTTCAGGATATTTGAGGTCCGCGACCGCGGACGCATCATCAGGAGCCGTCAGCCGCGCGGCTTACTGCGGCTGAAAATGACGGATCAAGCACCGGGATCACGCCGGAATACCCCGGTCTGCAGCCGCAGCCAGGTACACAGCAGTGCAATGTCAGCGCGTGATGCCCAAACAGGTACATCCATCCGGTTTTGCCGCTTGTGTCAAACGCCCAGATAGGCCTTTTTGACCTCTGCGTTCTCCATCAGGCGCTCACACGTGTCGGTGATGACGATCTCCCCGGTCTGCATGACATAGCCCCTGTTCGCGGTGGATAGCGCGATCCTTGAGTTCTGCTCAACAAACAGGATGGTCGTCCCTTCGCGGTTGATCTCCTTGATGGCGACAAAGATGTCCCTGACGATCAGCGGGGCAAGCCCCAGCGACGGCTCGTCCAGAAGCATCAGCGTCGGCTGCCCGATCAGCGCGCGGCCGATCGCCAGCATCTGCTGTTCTCCGCCTGACAGCGTGCCTCCCATCTGGGTCCGCCGTTCCAGGAGGCGCGGAAACCTCTGATAGACCTTGTCCAGGTCCTTTTTGATCGCAGCCTTGTCTTTGCGGAGGTAGGCCCCCATCAGCAGGTTTTCCTCCACGCTGAGCTTGGAGAAAATATGCCTTCCCTCAAGCGCCTGGGCGATGCCCATGCTTGCGACCCGGTGGCCTTCACAGGATTGGATCTCCTTCCCCCTGAAGAGGATCTTTCCCTCGGTGCCTTTCCGTTTGGACAGCCCGGAGATCGCGTGCAGGGTCGTCGTCTTTCCCGCGCCGTTGGAGCCGATCAGGGTGACCATTTCCCCTTCGTTCACATGCAGATTGATGCCCTTGACGGAATGGATGTTGCCGTAATAGTAGTGGAAGTCCACCAGTTCAAGAAGCTTGGCCATCAGTCCTCACCTCCAAGATAGGCTGCGATCACCTCCGGGTTGTTCTGGATGTCCTCCACCACGCCTTCGGCAAGCAGTTTCCCGTTGCACAGCACGTAGATGTAGTCACTGATGCCCATGATGAGTTTCATGTCATGCTCGACAATCAGGATGGTCACACCCATTTTCAGGATTTTCTGCAGCAGCGCGTCCAGGTCCTTCTTTTCCGCGGTGTTCATGCCTGCGGCAGGCTCGTCCAGCAGGATGATCTTCGGTTCGCTCGCCAGACCGCGCACGATCTCAAGCAGACGCTGTTTTCCGTAGGGCAGGCTGCCCGCAGGCGAATCGGCAAACTCATCCAGCCCCACAAACTGCAGCAGTTCATGCGCCTTGGCCAGGATGCCCTTCTCTTCATCGCGCTTCCTGCGGGTGTGCAGGATGCAGTCCCAGAAATTGGATTTCAGGCGTGAGTGCATGCCGACCAGAACGTTGTCCAGCACGCTCATTTTGCGGAAAAGGTTGATCACCTGATAGGTGCGGGCGATCCCGGCCTCATTGATCTGATAGCCGCGCTTGCCCTCCAGATGTTCGCCGTCCAGCAGCACTTCGCCGCTGACGGGCTTGTATACCCCGCTGATGCAGTTGAACAGCGTCGTTTTCCCTGCGCCGTTGGGTCCGATCAAGGCGGTGATCCTGTGCTCCTGGACGCGGATGCTCACTTCGTTGACCGCGATCAGACCTCCAAAGTTGATGGTCACTTTCCTTGTCTCAAGCATCCCCATCACCCCCCTTGGTTGGATCCTGGCCGGGCTTTGCTTCTCCGGTCTGGCTGCCGGAGCCCGCCGCGTCATGCCGCATCAGCATCCTGCTCTTTCTGGACAGGATCACATCCTTGATGCCGCCATAGATCCCGCCCGGCAGCGCAACAATGACGATGAGCAGCAGCACCCCGTACAGCAGCATCTGATATTCGGCCAGCGGCCGGATCAGTTCCAGGAGCAGCTCCAGGATCACAACGCCGATGATCGGCCCCAGCATCGAACCGCTGCCGCCGAACAGCAGCATCGTCAGAAGCAGCACGGACTGCTTGTTTTTGCCGGTCTCAGGGCTGATGTACTTGATCAGATGGACAAAGAGGGCACCGGATAGTCCGGTGTAGAACGCACTGACCATGAAGGCGAGAACCTTGTTCTTTCTGACATTGACGCCCATTCCGTCAGCCGCTTGCGTATTCTCCCGAATCGCGGTAAACGCGCGCCCGGTCCGTGAGTGGATCAGGAAATATTTGGCGAGCAGGGCCAGGAAGGTGATCGCCAGCAGGAAGAAATACCAGGCTGTATAATTCTCAAGAAAGTCGATCCCGATGGCCTTGATCCCCAGGTAGTCATTGGTAAAGCCGGTCGTGTCGCCCTTTGACAGCTTCGGGGAGACATACAGGAAGTTGTATACCAGTTCGCCGAAAGCGATCGTCGCCAGCGACAGGAAGTGGAATTTCAGTTTTGAGGCCGGATATGCCAGCAGGCCTCCCATCAAGGCGGAAAAGACTGCGGCAAGGGGGATGGTCAGATACAGCGGTGTGCCGAAATACTTGTTCATCAAGCCTGAGGTATACGCGCCTATGACAAAAAAGGCGGCATGGCCGAGGGAGATCTGGCCGCTGTACCCAAACAGGATGTCCAGGCCTGAAACGGCAATGATGTAGATGAACATGATGCAGATGATCATGACCCCGTATTCGTTGCCGGTGATCAGCTGGATCAGAAAAGGCAGGACAGCAAGCGCGGCGGCTGCGCCTGATCCCCGGGTCAATGCTTTGCGGTCTATCATCAGGTCGGTCTCCTTCAATGCTTCAAACGTCCTGGATCGCCTTTTCGTTGAACAGCCCGGTCGGCTTGATAAACAGGAACAGCAGCAGCACGGCGTAGGCGATGAGGTTCTTGTATGTGCCGCTCCAGTAACCGGCCGAGAAGGTCTCGATCAGACCCAGCAGCATACCGCCGATCATGGCGCCGTACATGTTTCCATAACCGCCGATCACCGCGCCGGCGAATCCTTTTCTGCCGATCGTTGCGCCAAGCATGGTGAACACGCCGTACATCGGCCCCAGCAGCATGCCCGCCAGCGACGCGATGCCGGCCGAGATCCCCCACGTGAACCCGGTGCTCAGCGACGTATTGATCCCGCAGGACGATGCGGCCAGAGGATCCATTGCCGCGGCGCGCATGGCTGTGCCGAACTTGGTTTTGGTCATGAAAAAGTGCAGGACCACCATGAGCACGACTGATACGGCAAGGCACATGTACGCTTCCGTCTGGGCGGTAACGCCCAGGACCTTGATCGTGCTTTTGGAGAAAACCTGCGGAAACCACTGCGTGGCCGACCCGTACGCGACCTGCGCGGTGTTCTGGATGACATATGAGATCGCGATCGTTGCCAGAACGATGTAAATGGGGATGACGTTCTTCTTGAGCAACACGCGGATAACGCCCTTTTCAAGGAGCATGCCCAGCAGGAACGCGCTGACAAAGGTCAGCACAAAGGACACGTAGATGGGCAGCCCCAGCACTTTGAAGAAGGTAAGCCCTACGTAGGCACCAAACGTGATCATGTCTCCCTGAACAAAGCTCATCAGACCCGACGCCCTGTAGATCAGGCTGTATCCGAGGGCAATCAGGCCATAGATCGAGCCGATGATCAGACCGTTCACCAGGATGATCCTGAACATGGCCGCCTCCTTGAGGTAAAGGATTGACAGGACAGATTCAAGCAAGCGCTTGATGGGAATGGAATCGTCAAGGGGTTCCTGAAAACAGCGCTGCGGCGAGGCTTGCTCTCACCGCGCTGATGCCCCCTGCAAGGCAGCAAGGCCGGACCGCGTTTCTGCCCGGCGGGAGAGGTCCCCCCTGCCCGCCGGGCCTGTTTTGGTCAGTGTCAGCGATCCCTGCCCGTAGCGGCCTTGTATGCTTCGTATCCGCCGCTGGCGAGCCAATCGTCGATCAGGAAGTTCTTGCCGTCAACCAGCACGAATGAGTAGAATTCACTGTAGCCTTCACGGTCGCCCTTGGTGTAATCCAGTTCTCCGCCCAGGCCCGGGATCTTGACACCCACCATGGCGTCGCGCAGCGCTACCTTGTCATTCTTGCCCGCGATCTTGGTGGCTTCCCACATCGCCATCATGGTATCCCATCCGCGGTATGCGGCTTCGTGAGCCGGCATCGCGTTGTATTCCGCGACGAACCGCTCAAGGAACTCCGTCATGATCGGGATGTTGCAGTCGGCGATGTCCTTGTAGGACACGTAGGGATAGGCGTAGAAGATGTAGTTGGAGTTCTGCTCGCCTGCCACCTGCTGATACTCAAGGGAGAAGCTCTCCTTGCAGCCGATCATTCCGGTATAGCCCATGTTGCGCAGCTGTTTGACAAAGGGGCCGAACGTGGTCCCGATGAGCGACATGAAGATGCAGTCAGGATCAGTCGCCATGATCTGCGCGATCTGGCCGCTGAAATCCGTGTCTTCCGAATCGCACTGCTGGCGGGTCGTGACGGTGATGCCCTTCTCCTCGCAGGCCTTCTGGAAGGCGTCGGCTGTGGAGGATCCGGTGTCGTCAGTGCCGTTGACGATCGCGACGGTCTTGTATCCCAGCTTCAGGACCAGATCGGCATCCTGAGGCGCGATGCGCCCGTTGTTGGCGCTGGCGCGGAACGTCCAGATACGGGTGGGGTCTTTCATCCAGGTCGCAGATGTACCAAGCCCGAAGTTGTAGACCTCCGCCTCATTCAGATACGGAATGCAGGCGGAAACCTCGTTGGAGTTGACTGAGCCGACCACCGCGTTGACCGCGTCGTTGACCAGCATCTTCTGGACCACCTTGACCGCTTCTTCCGTGCTGCCGGTGGTGTCGTAGTGCTTGACCTCGACGGTGGCGCCGTTGAATCCGCCGTTCGCGTTGATGTACTTGACCGCCAGGTCGATGCCCTGTTTGCCGGCGTTGCCGACGATGGAGTTGCTGCCGGTCAGCTGCAGATAGGTGCCGATAAGGAATGTGCCTCCTTCAGCCAACACTCCGACCCCGGCTGTGGACAGCAGCAGAACCAGTACCAGCAGTGTGCCGAGAGCCCTTCTTGCCATGTTTCGTCCCTCCTATTTTACCTTTATCACATTGCCCGCCCGTGCCGATCCGCACGCGGCCGGACAAGTTGATTCATCCATATCCAGGATCAGCAGGATCAAACCATCCTTCCGAAAAGGATCAGCGGTGGTTGGTCAGTACCACCTTCACCGCCTTTCCATCCCGGTTGTTCCTGAGCAGGTCAAAGGCCTCCACGCCGCGGCTCAGCTCCATCCGGTGCGTGATGACCGGCGAGACATCAACCGCCGATCCGGACAGCAGACGGGTGCAGGTTTTGAAATCATCCAGGGAAAAGATATAGCTGCCGATGATCCTGAGTTCCTTGGTGACGATGCGCTGCATGTCGATGGAGACCATCTTTGCCGCATTGCCGATCCAGATCGCGCAGCCGGCATTCTTCAGCGCGTCGACCGAGGCCTGCGCGGTCGCGCTCACCCCGACCGCCTCGACAGAGTAATCGCACATCTCACCATCAGTCAGGCTCATGATCCCCTTTTCCATATCGCTGCTGACCGGATTGATCACCGCGTCCGCGCCCATGCGCGATGCCATTTCAAGCCGGAAATCGAAGGTGTCTGAAACGATGACGCGCCTTGCTCCGCGGTGCTTCAGCCAAAGCAGGGCAAGCAGTCCGATGGTTCCCGCGCCGACGAGCAGGATGTTGTCTGCTTCGGCGATCTGCCGGTCGGTGAGTTTGGCGACCGCGCTGTACGCGACGGCGGACGGTTCGGTCAGCGCGGCAGTCTCCGACGGTATGCCGGAATATGGGACCAGGAACTGCTCCCTGACGCAGACATACTCCGTCATCGCTCCGTCATAGGACATCACGCCGAGGAAGTTCGCATTCGGGCAAAGGTTCGGGCGTCCTTTTCTGCACGTCCCGCAGACGCCGCAGAACAGCTTCGGGAAAACCGTTACCCTCTGTCCGGGCTCCAGGGCGCCTCCGGCGGGCGCCTTCTCCACCACTCCGGCAAATTCATGCCCCATGATGAGCGGGGCCACGCGGCGCCCGGTCTTACCCAAAAATCCTTCAACATCCGAGCCGCAGATGCCGCAGGCTTCGATCCGGATGAGATACTCGCCAGGCCCGGGGTCAGGAACCGGAATGTCGCGCAGTTCCATTCGCCCCTCGCCGATATAATAGACTGCTTTGATGGCTGCTACCTCCTTACGTCGGCCTTGGACAGGTACTCGTAATACCGGACAAGCGCGCTGTGATCCTCGCCCTCAAATCCGTTTGTCTTCAGCCACTGCATCATTTCCATCACAGATGCGGTGAGCGGAAGCGGAGCCCCCACCTCATGGCCGGTGTCAAGTGCATTGGCCAGATCCTTGATGTGCAGGCTGATCCGGAAGCCCGGTTTGAAGTTGCCGTCCATCATCATGGGGGCTTTGGCGTCCATGACCACGCTGCCGGCCAGCCCGGCCCGGATCGCAGAAAAGATCGCCTCGGGCCTGACCCCGGCCTTCACCCCCAGCGTCAGCGCTTCGCTGACTGCGGCGATGTTGGCGGCCACGATGATCTGGTTGGCAAGCTTGGTGGTGTTCCCGGCCCCGATGTCTCCGCAGAGGGTGACGGTTTTTCCCATCGCCTGCAGGACATCCTTGACCCGGTCAAACACCTCCTGCTTTCCGCCGACCATGATCGCCAGCGTGCCTTCGACGGCCTTGGGCTCGCCGCCTGAAACAGGAGCGTCCAGCATGAAGCTGCCCTTCTTTTCGACTTCCTGGCAGATCTCCCTTGAAGCGATCGGACTGATGGAGCTCATGTCCACCAGGACAGCTCCCGGCCTGAGCCCGTCGAGCACACCGTTTTCACCCAGCACAGCGGCCCTGACGTGCGGAGAGTTGGGCAGCATCGTGATGACAAGATCGCTGCTGCGCGCCACGTCGGCACTGCTCGTTCCCTTCACGGCGCCCGCCAGGACCAGTTCCTCCACCGCGGCGGCCACCAGGTCGTGAACCTTGAGCTCATACCCCGCTTTCAGAAGGTTCTTCGCCATCGGCTTGCCCATGATACCCAGACCGATAAAACCGATTTTCATGGAATAAACGTCCTTTCACAGCAGAATGGGATCGTTTTGCCGTGCCTGCCAGGCCGGTTCCTTTCCTTACACCGCGCTGAGCGCGCTGCGGATCTTCCGGATGATGCCCTGCGGCGTCAGGCTGTACTTCTCCAGCAGCAGATCGTAGTTCTCCGCGGAATAGCCGAACGAATCCTCGATGCCGTGAAGGACGACCGGCAGACGCTTCATCGAAAGCGCTTCGCAGATCGCGGAACCAAGTCCGCCCAAGATGTTGTGCTCCTCCGAGGTGACAACGGCCCTGACTCCGCGGCAATGCTCCAGGAGC
>CAZVSG010000076.1:0-11073 GCA_964629345.1 uncultured Christensenella sp.
ATGAGGTCAGCCGCCAGCTGAACATCCTCCTGCTCAGGAAAGACCTGTTCCAGGATGACATCAATGAAGCGGAGATGATCTCCCTGCCACGCCTCCGTTCGGCGGAGATCGAGATCGCGCGCCGCCTGCTCGCGCTGAGGGGAACCGTGCAGCAGCTGTTCCCCGAACACATCAAGGCAAGGATCAGGGAGTTTGAGAAGACGCAGCGCATCCGGTTCAGCAGCACGCAGTGCCAGGCGATCCTCACAGCGGCGCAGTCCGGTCTGGCCGTCATCACCGGGGGCCCGGGGACCGGGAAAACGACGCTCATCAACTGCATCATGTCCGTGCTTGGGCTGGAGAGCAAGATCCTGCTCGCCGCGCCAACCGGCAGGGCCGCCAAGCGCATGAGCGAAGCCTGCGGGCATGAGGCCAGCACGGTCCACCGGCTGCTGCAGTACGGAGGGGAGGACGGCGCCTTTCAGGTCAACAGCAAGAACCCGCTGGAATGCGACTGCCTGATCCTGGATGAGGTCTCCATGATGGACGTTTTTCTGATGCGTTCACTGCTCCAGGCCGTGCAGCCGGGCACGAGGCTGCTGCTGGTGGGGGACGCGGATCAGCTTCCAAGCGTAGGTCCGGGCAACGTGCTGGCGGATATCCTGTCCTCCCCTGCTGTCCCGCAGGTCAGGCTGACTGAGATCTTCCGCCAGTCCAGCGGATCGATGATCGTCGTCAACGCCCACCGGATCAACAGGGGAGAGGACCCCGAGATCAACGGACGCGGCAGCGATTTTTTCTTTGAGAGCAAGGCTGATCCGGAGGAGGCTGCCGACAGCATCGTGCAGCTGTGTGTGAACCGTCTGCCCGCGTTCATGGGGACGAAGGACGCTTCGCGCTTCATCCAGGTCCTTTCCCCGGCAAAGAAGGGCGCGTGCGGCGTGCAAGCTCTCAACGTGCGCCTTCAAAGCGAGCTCAACCCGCCGGACCGAGGCAAGGCGGAGGTGCAGTTCGGCGAGACGACTTTTCGCAAGGGCGACAAGGTCATGCACATCCGGAACAATTACCAGTTAAAATGGAAAACGGCGGACGATGCCGACGGGCAGGGCGTGTTCAACGGGGACATCGGGTTCATCATACGGATCCAGGAAGCGGACAGGATGGTCGAGGTGCTGTATGACGAGGAGCGGACCGTCAGCTATGAATATGCCCAGCTGGAGGAGCTTGAGCTTGCCTACTGCCTGTCGGTGCATAAAAGCCAGGGCAGCGAGTTTCCCGCTGTCATCATGCCGATGACCGGAGGACCCAGGATGCTGCTGACACGCAACCTGCTGTATACCGGTGTCACCCGCGCAAGACAGCTTGTCGTCCTGGTGGGCAGGCAGGAGGTCCTTCAGATGATGGTGCGCAACAATCAGGAGAGAAGCAGATACTCCCAGCTGGGCCATTGGCTCGGTCTCCTGGTAAATCAGGCATGAGCCGGATATTTACGGCGATGTCTGACCTGATCTTCCCGCAGGTCCGCTGTCTGGGGTGCGACGAGCCCCGAAACATCACAAAGGGAAGCGCGCTGTGCGATGCCTGCGCCATCCGGCTTGATGCCCTGCGCATTCCGGAGCAGGCCTGTCCCCACTGCCTCTCAGGCAAAAAGGCGGGTCAGGGTTGCGCCTACTGCGCGGGCGGCGGCATGCAGTATCTGGACGGCGCATTTGCCCCTTTCATGTATACCGGTATCGTAAGGCAGTTGGTCCGGCACTTGAAATTCGGCCCGGTCGAACTGGCGGCTTCCCCGCTGGCCTCAGCCATGGCGGTGTGCGTCAGCGGGCAGTCCTTTGACAGTCTGGTGCCTGTCCCGCTTCATACGTCCGGCGAGCGTGAGCGTGGCGTCAACCAGTCGATGCTGCTGTGCCGGCTCATAGAAGATCAAACCGGCATCCCCATCCTGAACGCACTGGCAAAGATCCGCCGGACGAAGCGTCAGTCCAGCCTGCCGGGAGACAAGCGCGCCATGAACGTCAGGGATGCATATCGTGTCAGGGATCCTGTCAGGACGCTGAGGATCCTTCTGGTGGACGATGTCAGGACAAGCGGCGCGACAGCGCGCGAATGCGCAAAAGTGCTGCGGGAAGCGGGCGCCTCTTCCGTCAGCCTGCTGACCGCGGCGGTGGCGGATGGAAGGGGGCATCACGATGGCTCCAGATGAGAGGGAGGGCATGTTCTCCCGCACGGCGGCGGTCATCGGAAAAGAGGCCCTTGAGCGCCTGGCCCGAAGCAGGGTGGCGGTGTTTGGGCTGGGCGGCGTGGGCGCGGCCTGCGCGGAAGCCCTTGTGCGGGGCGGCGTCGGGCATGTCGCGCTGATCGACCATGATTCCATCAAAATGTCAAACCTCAACCGGCAGCTGATCGCGCTTCGCTCCACCCTGGGGCAGAGGAAAGCCGAAGCCGTCAGGCATCGCCTGCTGGACATCAACCCTGACGCGGAGCTGATCGCCTATCCTCTGTTCTATGACAGCGAAACACAGGACAGGATCGACCTGGCAGAATATGACGCGGTGTGCGACTGCATGGATACGCTCACGGCAAAAATGCTGCTCGCGAAAAAAGCGGCCATCCTGCCGCTGTACTTGCTCAGCTGTATGGGGACGGGAAATCGGCTTGACCCCACCAGGCTGCGCATCGCGGACATCTATCAGACTTCAGTTTGCCCGCTGGCGCGCAGAATGCGCAAAGCCTGCCGGGATGACGGGATCCCCTCGCTCCGGGTCCTGTACTCGGATGAGGAACCCGTCCGCGCGGTGGCGGGGGACGAAAACGGCCGGCACATCCCCGGCTCCGTATCATTTGTGCCGCCGGTCGCAGGCATGATCATGGCAGGAAACGTGATCCGTCATCTGGTCCGGTCCCCTCAGGATCGCTGAAAGCAAGATCGATCGCCTTTCTGGCGATATCCGGCGGATAACCCCGGCGGGCAAGGACCCCGTATGCCCTGCGATAGAGCGCGGAGGGTTCCTTCGTTTTGCCCCGCAGCGCGTTTTTAGCCAGCTTGACCGCCGTATCCAGCATGTCGTCTCCGTCCTGCTCCAGGAGGATCCCATCGATCATCTCCCTGGGGATGCCCTTGCGACCCATCTCCTGCCGGACCCGGATCACCCCGTACTTTCTGCCGATCCTCGCGATGCAATCCCGGGCGAAGCGCATGTCGTCCAGGTATCCGGCTGACGTGAGCTTTGCGACCGCTCCGTCAGCGGCTTCTTCCGAATAGCCCTGAGACGTCAGTTTCCTGAAGATCTCCAGACTGGAACGGTCCCTGGACTCCAGCATGCGTGCCGCGGTTTCCAGCGCGAACCGGTTTTCCTGTGCCGATACCGCGCTGCGCCAGGCAACTGGATCCACTTCATTGCCCGGTACGAGCGGCGACTGCCTGAACAGCGCGTTTGGAACCGTCAGGCTTTCCCCGCCCTTCAGGCGGATGACCCGGCATCCCGGGCGGCGGAGGATCTCCGTCACGACGTCATTCATCAGAAAGCCATGCTTTCAGCAGCGCCCTGTTGAGATCCGCCATGATGAACCGGCGGGCTTCCGACGCGCCGCCTGTCAGGCTGAGGATCCCCCGCCTGTTTTTCATGTCAAGAAACAGCATATGCACCGCGCCGTAGGCCATGCCCTGATGCCCGTAGAGCGGATATGGACAGATGTCCCTGTCACCCAGAACGAACATCCCGATGCCCTGCCCCAGGGAAGGATCGCGGGCTCCAAGCTGCGCATGGATCCCCGTCAAAATCGCAAGGGTTTCGGGCTTGAAGAAACGCTGATCGATCAGCGCCATGCCAAGGGCTGCAGCGCTGACCGCGTCCATGCAGCAGTTCCCGTGCGCCAGGTTCCAGTGCAGCTGCGGATCAGGAACGTTCCAGTCTGAAGCCTGCCGGGTCTGCCTGGCGGCGGCGTCAAAAGCCGGTTTGACGGACGGCGGCAGGATCCGGCGCGCGTCCGCCAGCACCGCGCTCAGCCGGAAGGGATAATAGCTCGCTTCCATGCCAAGGGGCCTGAAGAGGTATTCCTGCATGGCGCATTCAAAAGACAGCCCTGTCTGGCTCTCCACCGCGCAGGCAGCCAGCCCGACCCCAAAGTTGGAATACTCGCAACCCTCACCCGGAAGATGGCGGGTGTGGCTGTCATCGGCAAGCAGTTCTGCTGCCGTAGCGCCGTCTGTGAGCCCCCTGAGGTATGCGGCGCCGTCATGGATCCCCGCCGTATGGGTCAGCAGCATCCTGAGGGTGACAGACGTTGACGGCGCGCCCGGATGACGCAGGGAGTAAGGAAGGCTGGCGTCCGCGTCGGCATCAAGGCTGACCGCCCCCTGCTCCATCATCTTCATCACACCCGCGGCAGTGACCAGCTTGGAGACGGAGGCCAGGCGGAAAGCGGTCCCGCCGTCCACAGGGATCCCCTTTCTTGCTTCCCCGTAGACAAAATGGTCCCTGATGCCTTCTCTGTCAAACAGCACAAGAGCGCCGCCAAGCGCTCTGTGCCGGTTCAGGATGTCTTCCAGTATTCCGGCTTTTTGACGGCTGATGCTCTGGACCAGCGCTTTGAGGCGGACCCTGCGGCGCGGAAGGCACCTGATCGCAAAACGGTACAGGCCCGGACTCCTCATCGCGCGGCCTCCTTCGCTTCAGGTTTCAGGAAAGCGCGCAGAAGGGCAGCGGCAAACAGGAAGAACAGGAGGAAGCACGGGATCACTGCCCAGGGCTGTGAAAGGCCTCCGAGCAAAAGGAAGATGATCGCGCCGCCGCAGGGAAGCAGCGGGAAAAGCCGGAGCTTCAGGCGATACACCATCAGGATCCCGGGCAGTGTGACAAGCATTATGCTGAGCAGCTGAGACACCCGATACGGGCCGAGCATCAGGCTGTCCGTCCGGAGGCCTTCGATCACCATGCGGCCCAGGCCATACCATATCAGATACCAGAGAAAGACGTATCCCCTGCCCCTTTGCCTGAAGCGTTGCTTCAGCCTGAGCAGAAAGAGGAAACCCAGCAGGTTCCAGAGCGACTCGTAGAAAAAGGCCGCCATGTGCCATCCGCCGTCCGTGAATACGGCAATCGGGAAAAACTGCCACGCAGGATCGGTGATCGGGCGTCCGAAGGCCTCGCCGTTGAAGAAGTTGCCCCATCGGCCGATGGCCTGCGCAAGGATCAGGCCGGGGGCGATCAGGTCGGCCAAGGCGGGATAGGGGATCTTCCTTCGGCGGGACAGCAGCAGGACCCCCAGCGCGCCGCCGATGACCCCGCCGTAGATCGCCAGGCCGCCTTCCCAGATCCTGAAAATGGCGGGCAGGTCGCCGCGGTATCGCTCCCAGGTGAACGCGACGTAATAAAGCCTTGCGAAGATGACCGCCGGCGGAACCGCCCAAAGCGCCGCATCCACCGCGATGTCTCCCGGAAGGCCTGACCTTTTCGCTTCCCCCGACATGTAGATGACGGCGGCGAGGATGCCCAGGGCGATGGACAGGCCGTACAGATTCAGCCGCATATCTCCTCTTCAGCGGGCTTCGGCATCAATTTGGCGCAGCAGCTGGATGATCGGCAGCCCCTGCGGGCAGGCGGCCTCGCATGCCCCGCAGGCAACACATAGGGAGCCATCCGCGCTGTCGATGATGATCTCCCCGTAATTCCATTTCAGGGAGCTCGGCTGGCTCAGCATGAAGGCTTCATTGAACGCTTCAAAAATGCGCGGGATCTGCACCCCTTGCGGGCAGGGCTGGCAGTAATTGCAGGCCGTGCATCCCACTTTGATCCGGGAAAGGTAGCGCTGCTTGAGGGCGGCCAGAAAGGCTTTGTCATGTTCGGTCAGGCTATCGGCCTTGACGTCCTCAAAGATCCGCAGGTTGTCCTTTACCTGTTCCATGCTGGACATACCGCTCAGGATGGTCGGGACATTCCGAAAGTCCCCGACATACCGGAAAGCCCATTCCGCGGGGGACCAGCCCCGGGGGTCCGCGTCAATCATGTCCCGAATGTCTTTAGGCGGGTTGGCCAGCGCGCCGCCTCGGAGCGGTTCCATCACCACGACAGGGATCCCCCTGCGCTGCGCGTACAGCAGGCCATCCAGCGTCGCCTGCGCCGTATCGTCCAGATAATTGAACTGGATCTGCGCCATGTCCCAGTCATAGTCGTCAAGAATGCGCGGGAAGGTATCCTTGCCGTCATGGAAAGAGAAGCCTGCATAACGGATCCGGCCGTCGTTTTTTGCTTTTTCCAAAAACTTCTGATAATTCAGCCGCTTGAGTTTATCAAAGGCAGTGCTGTTCAATGAATGCAACAGGTAGAAGTCCAGATAGGAAACGTCCAGTTTCTCCAGCTGCTCGTCCAGCAGGCGATCCATGTCTGAATCCTTCTCAACCAGCCATTGGGGGAGCTTGGTGGTCAGCATCACGCGGCCGCGGTAGCCATCCTTCAGCGCGATCCCGGTCAGGACCTCGCTCTCGCCGCCATGATAGACATACGCGGTATCCACATAGTTGACGCCGGCGTCTATCGCGAAGCGCAGCATCCGGACGGCCTCCTCCCGGTCGATCGCCTCGCTGTTCCCCTTTTTTGTCGTGGGCAGGCGCATCATCCCGAAGCCGAGCCTGGAAACCTGTCGTCCGGTTTTGCCGAAGGGCACATACTGCATCGTCGATCCTCCAGAGTGTCGTTCAGTTGATTGCTATCGGATATTGTACATAAAAACCGGTGAAACGTCCATCAAGGACAGATCGCCGATCCTGTCAGGACGTTTCAAACTCAGCCGGGGATCCCGGCAGCCAGCCGCGCTCCCTCAGGCAGTCCTTCACCGGGGTATGCAGCAGGCTGTCCTTTTGGTAAACATAGCGGAAGCTGGACTTCACCGGCCGTCCGTCCGGCCAGAGCACCTGTCCGTCGCCCTGTTCGGACAGTCCCAGGGAACCCGCCGCCTCCTCGGGCTGAACAAGGGATACGCGGTTGTGGCAGCGGTTGCCGAGGAACAGATCAAACACGCCAAGGTCCGGATCTATGGCGAGATGGTTCCCGGTGTATCCGGCCAGCGCGAAGGCGCGCAGGCCCATGAAGGAGGGCACTTCGCTCAGCCGGGTGACCGGCGACTTTGAAAAGCACAGCATCCCAAGGAACTGCCGGTAACTCCCGTCATGCGTCAGATAACCCGTCCTGTTCAGACCGATACCCCTGAGCGTGTCCATCCGGAGAAGCTGCCCGGACAGAAGTCCCTGCGCAAAGCGGCACATGTCCCCGGCGGTTGAGAACAGCCCGGCATGGCCGCAAAGCCTGCGGCCGCCGTCCCCCAGCAGCCTGGCTTTCGGGTCGTGCGGCAGGCCGGGGAGCGCCGAATCCGTGATCCGGTATTCCCCGCCCATGATCCGGTGTTCATAATTGTAGTCCATCAGGCGGCCTCTGCACGTTTCCGGGACCGAGACCCATGTCTCCGTCATGTAAAGGGGCCGAAGGATATGAAGGCGGATATAGTCATAGTATTCAGATCCGCTTGCCGATTCGACCGCGTACTTCAGCACCAGGGCGTTCATGTCCGAATAGCATCTGCTGCCCTGAAGCGGGAACGCCTGGGTTCTGAACACCATCCGCTCCGCGCTTTGCGCGTCCGGCTGAGCGTCCACGCGCTCGGGGGTTTGGAGCCTGACAAGGTAGCACAGGCACTCGCGCAGGGTGCAGCTTTTCAGACCGGCGAACCGCCTGTCCAGTTCACAGATGCTGTCGCTTTCCTTCAGTTTCCCCTTCTCCATCAACTGCAGAACGCTGACCAGCGTAAACAGCTTGGTCAGCGAGGCAAGGTCACAGATCGTATCCGTATCCATCTTTTCCGGGGCAGGTAAGAAACCGTTCCCGTCCCTGATGACTTCGCGCCTGTTCCCTATGGATGCGATCCCGCTCTTGTCCCGGGTCCCGAAAGCGACCGTCAGGCCGGTCAGCATCCCCATGCCCAGCACAAGGCGGCGCATCGAATCCTTCAGCGCTTGATCTGCCTTTTCAGGGTCCATCAGGAGAAACAGATCCGGCCGAAGCGCTCAGGCAAATGGAAATTGGCTTCACCTGTCACCTGCCATGCCTGCAGCTCTTCTCCCCGGCGGCTGTGGTCGATGCGGAACAGATTCGCCCGCCATTCCGTGCCCGCCCGGGGCGGGTGATGAAACGCCGCATACGGAATGCGCCAGACCGATCCGGTCAGGTAGTTTTCTCTGTGGAAAACAGTTCTGGTCATGAACCCGGGAATGTCCCGGTCCATATCCAGTTTAAGCTGCCCGGGTCCCTCATACAGGACGGTCCCGGTGAAGTGAAGGTCATAGGGGCTGACCTCGATTTCCCAGTACTCGCGTTCGTTTTCCCCGTCCGCGATAAACAGCTCAAAAACGTCCTGACGGTAAAGGCATTCATCGTCCAGGCGGAACGTTGAGCGCACCTCATCGTCCTCGGCCAGGAAGCGAAGGAAGAGCGCTCCCTGGCTGTCATCCCGCAGAAGGCGGAACTCCGTCGCCAGAAACGGCGTCCTCCCGCTGACCACCTCATGCAGTTCGGCCTTCGGCGCTTTGTCCCAAAGGGGATCCCCCGCATCCGGCATCGGCGGTACAAGGGTGTTTATGCAGATGTAGCAATGGTCTTCCGGCATGGTCCCCTCCTCCCCGCGCGGTATGAAACCCTTACAGGTTCTCCGCGAAGGCGCGGGCAAAGGCGCGTACGTTCTCAACTTCCGCTCCGCTTGGCCTGAAGCGGACGCAGAAGCCTTCGACGGTGCGGGACTTGAGCTGCTCCAGCCGGCCGGTGATATTGCCGACCGCCTCGCCGCTCCAGCCATAGGAGCCGAAGGCCGAGCAGAGCTTGCCCTTCAACTGGTAGGGATGGATGGCGGCCAGCAACTCGCCGATGGGCTGGAGAACGTCGCCCAGGAAGGTCGGCGATCCGAACAGGACACCGTCCGCTTCCCCGACCGCCGCCAGCGCCTGTTCCCTGTTCCCATCATTCAGCTCGATCAGGCTGACCTTGATGCCGGCATCCGTCAAGGCCCCGGAAATGGCTTCCGCCAGGGACCTCGTATAGCCGTACGCGCTGACGTAAATGACGGCGGCGGTTTTCCCTTCCTTTTTCGGCTTTTCCGCAAGGCGCTCATAGATATCGCAGATCTCAGCGATCCTGGTGTCCAGCACCGCGCCGTGCCCTGTGAGCACCATGGAGGGATCCAGTTCCCTGACCGCCTTGACGCCGTTGATCACGAACGGCTGGGCGAAGGGGCTCATGATGTCCATGTAATACTGCTTCACCGCGTCCAGGTAGCCCTCCCGGTCCTCCACACGGCTGAGGAGGAGCGGGGAAAACGAGTAATGCGCGCCCAGGAAATCGCAGGTGAACAGCGCGCGGGTCAGCGAGTCAAAGGTGAACATGGTGTCCGGCCAGTGCAGGTTCGGCATCGGATAGAAGCTCAGCGTCCGCCCGCCCAGGTCCAGCGTGTCGCCTTTCTTGACTGCCCGGCCGTTGAAGGGTCGTTTGATGATCTCGCCGATGAAGTTGATGGCGCCCGCGCTGCCGACGATCTGAAGATCCGGGTTCTTTTCAAGAAGCACCGGGATGATGCCGGCATGGTCCGGTTCGGTATGGTTGAGCACGATGCAGTCAATCGTACCCAAAGGCACGATCTGCTCAATGCTGTCCAGATATTCCTCCAGGAAGCCTTCCTTTGCGGTTTCCACCAGGGCGGTCTTCCCCTCCCCCCTGATAAGGTAGGCGTTGTAGCTGGTGCCGTGCGGCGTCTTCATGATGATGTCGAACACGCGCAATGTCGGATTCTGTACGCCCACGGAATATATGCCCTTGAGCAATTCCATCGTTCCGTTCCTCCTTTTCGTTTTTACATCAACCGGTAATAGGAATCATCGCAGCAAGCGCCATAGAAGAAACGCTGCGGCGATGACGAATCCGATGATATTGAGCTGTTTTCTGATCCTCCTGACCTTCTCTTCCGGCCAGGCTCCGCCGGTCAGAGGTGTCAGCTTCGCATGGCAGAAGGGACACTCCCGCATGTGGTCAAGCACGTCCTTCCCGCATTCGGGACAAGCGACAAGGTGCCTGCGATAGGAGGACATCATTCACAAAAGGCTATTTCAGCCAGACATTGGTACAGAACAGCACAAACAGGATGATGCCGGCGGACAGCACGCCCGCCACGGTCAATGCGGCGCCCATAGCGCCCCAGATCGCGTAGCGGACTTGATGCTTCTCAAGCTGGGCTGTCCCCTGCGAGCCTTCTGTCAGCGCTGCGCCGTGCCACGGCATGCCTTCGACGTTCATCGGGGCGACGACACGGCCGTCATCAACAAAATCCCTTCTTTTCTTCATTGCTTATCCTCATAATACAGGTGGCAGGCCACCATGTGCCCGGAAAAATCCACCTCTTTGGGGACGATTGTCTTGCACCGCTCCATGCACTGCGCGCAGCGGGTGTGGAACTTGCAGCCTGTCGGGGGATTCGCGGGCGAGGGGATGCTGCCCTCCAGGATGATGCGGTCCATCTTGACCGTCGGATCCGGCACGGGGATCGCGCTGAACAGCGCTTTGGTATAGGGGTGGAGCGGATTGCTGAAGATATCCTCGGTCGTTCCGTATTCCGCCATGCTGCCCAGATACATCACGCCGACTGTGTCCGAGATGTGTTCGACCACCGACAGGTCATGCGAAATGAACAGGAACGCCAGGCCGAACTCTTTCTGCAGATCTGCCAGCAGGTTGATGATCTGGGCCTGGATGGATACGTCAAGGGCCGAAACCGGTTCATCGCAGACGATGAAATCCGGGTTGAGGGCCAGGGCGCGCGCGATGCAGATGCGCTGGCGCTGGCCGCCGGAGAACTCGTGCGGGTAGCGGCTCTTGTAGTACTTCGGCAGGCCGCAGGCCTCCATCACGCGGGAGACGTAGTCGTCCAACTCGTCCGCGGGCACGATCTTGTGCTCGCGCACCGCCTCGCCGATGATCTCGCCGATGGGCAGGCGCGGCGAAAGGCTGGAATAGGGGTCCTGAAAGATGATCTGCATCTGGGGGCGCACTTTGCGCAGCTCCT
>CAZVSG010000077.1:0-6660 GCA_964629345.1 uncultured Christensenella sp.
GGAATGTTGATGCACATCACCAGTATTTTCGCTGGATCAGCCAACGGGGACCCCTTCAGGAGCGATTCAATGAGAGCGGTGTAGTCATCCCCGGCATCCGGGTCAAAAAACCTCGGTTCTTCTGAGAAACCTCCGTAGCGGTCCGCGAGATAATCGACAAAGCGCGTCTCGATCTGCTTCATGGTCAGGTCGTACAGTGAGTAGCGGATGCCCCATCGGTTGAGTGAGAACATAGCGATCTGACGCCCCTGCGGATCGATCTGCAGGGCGATGGGCTTGCGTCCGACGCCATTGGTGACCGCCTGTCCGGTTTCCCTGACCAATCCCATATCAACCAATTCGTCCACCAGCGTGGAGACGGTTGTCGGGCTTAACGAAGTCATTCTGGCAAGCTTCACGCGCGTGACACCCGGGTTGTCCATGATCAGGAGGAAAATCTGTTTGATATTCTCCTCTTTCATGCTTTGCTGATTGATGGCTCGGGGCACCCGCTTGGTCATATAGTTCATCCCGCATCACTCCTGAACATAGAATCACTCCGATTACGATATCATAAAAGGTCCGGACAGAATAGAAAGCAATCCCTTCTTATTTTGTCGGAATTGTAGACGAACGTCCGCGCGTTTGCAAGCAAAACAGATTTATCCCCCGGCCGGTCAACGGTGGCTTTTTTCAATTCACAGCGGTTCAAATAAATCGGGCATGTGAATCTCACGTGACCGCCAGTCCGGCAATTCCGGGCCGCTGCTGCTTGTGATTCCCATGATCCAGGCTGAACCCGGGCTGTTTTGTCTCACTTTGTTCCGCATCTCACCCGTATCCATCGGGCGCGAAGTCGGTGTTGACAGTGGTCAATAATTGTGCAATAATGACATCAATTAGTAAAGTCGATGGACTAATTGCCGTTTGCGGCTTATTACACACAGGGAGGCTTCTTTTCGTGGACATGCTCAGTACCTTCCGGGGCTCCCGCTTCAGTGAGGTTTTTCCAAAAGGATGGGACCTTGAAAAAATCAGGAACTGCGTTTCCCAGCCGCCTGAGTCCATCATGGACAGGCAGCCGTTCTGGCATGAGGGGTTTCATCTGACCTCCTGCGGGAGTCTGAACGATTTCAGCGTCTTGATGGGGCATGAGATCGCCATGCAGATCCGTCAGACGAAGGAGGAGGGACGCGGGCTCATCCTGATCCTTCCGGTAGGTCCGATGGGCATGTACAAGTGGGTGGTCTACTTCCTGAAATCCTGGAACGTCGACTGCGGACACGTGCATGGATTCAACATGGACGAATGGTCCGACGCGCAGGGCAACACCCTGCCGTCCGGGGATCCCGCCGCATTTCAGTATGCGATGGAAGAAGCTTTCTATGGCCCGCTGGGCAGCCTCTCCGTTCCGGTAAACCAGCGCAATTTCGCGACGAAAGCTGATCTTCCCCGGTATCCGGAAAAGATCGCCGTGCTGAAAGCCAATGGCGCGAAACAAGTGATGGTCTACGGCATCGGCCGTGTCTGCCATATCGCCTTCTGGGAACCGCATTTCGCGGAAGAGTACGAAAGTTTCGAGGAATGGAAAAAGGCGCCCTACCGCATCGGGGCCAACCTGCACCCCTTCACCATCGAACAGAACGCCATCACCAGTTTCAAAAGCAGCTGGCCCCTGATCCCGTGCTTTGCGAACACCATCGGCCCGGGAATCATTTTTGGCACAGACTATGCCATCGGCGGCGCGGACGGAGTGCTCTCAAGGGGCATGCAATGGCAGGGGATGTCTCTTTGGATGACGCTGCGCTATGGGCCGGACAAGGCGGTGACCTCCAGCAGCATCCCCACGATCCCCGGAAGGCTCTTCTTCATGAAGGAACTGGCCGGTCCCCTTGTTGCCGAATCAAACTGACAGGACAGGCGGAAGTGCGGATATGAGAAGCTGGATGGACAAAGCCCGGGCTGTAGAAAAAGTGCTTGGGAACACCCCGAAAATCGACCGGAGCCTGCGGGTGGAAAGGGATGAGTTCCTCGCCCGCCGGCAGAAAGTGGCCCAGGCGCTCAAAGCCAAAGGCGTTGATTGCGGCATCGTGTATTCCGATGAGCACTACTGCGGGGATGTGCCGTATCTGGGCGGCAACACCAATATCTCCGTCGAGCCCGTGGCGGGCGTGGTGGGAGCCAATGGCTTCCACCTGCTGGCAGGGCTTGAAGGCGGCTATGTGGCGGAACAGATGTCAGGGCGGGCCGGCGTGCGCGTCCACAAGGTCGAGATGCTCAAGCTGGCGGATGAGGAATACCCCATTGACGCCGAGCGCATCGAGGACGTGCTGGAGATGGCCGTGGGCCATCAGCCCAAGACCATCGGCCTGCTGACTCCCCGGGCGGTGCTTCCGCTGGGCGTCTACGAGTTTTTCGCAGGTCTGGCAGGTGAGGAAAACATCATCGACTGCCAGGATCTGTACTACGAAATCAAGTACATCAAGTCCGACCGGGAGATGGCGCTGACCCGGCAGGCCGCCCTGATTTCGGATGCCATGATGCAGGGGATGCTTCAGGTGCTGGAGCCCGGGATGCTGGAGACGGAGGTCTCCGCCTGGGGTTATCTCATTGGCCAGCAGCTGGGCGCCGAGGGGTTTGGATTTGACGTGATGGTCACGGCCAACGAGGCCAACCGCACCATCGTGGGCAAGGCGCTCAACCGGCCCATTGGCCGGGGGGACTACGTGCACCTGGGCGTAGCGCCCAAGTGCGATGGGCTCAATGCCTGCCAGCGCGCCACCGTCATCGCGGTGGGAAACCCCGGGGAGGTCACCCCGGAGCAGCGGTATTGGATCAGGTTTGTTGAGGAGGCCTACCAGGTGGGGCTGGACGCCTACATCAGGGTGGCGCGGGAGAACCTTCCCGCTTATCTTCAGGAACAGGCCCTGTGCGATTACTTCGCCTCCCGGCAGGAGGAAGTCAGCGCCAGAGTGGGCAGGCCCATTGACCTGGTACGCCTGAAACCCTACACCGGTACCCACAACAGCGGATACACCGAATGCCAGGAGTTCTACGGCGCCATAACGCTCAACTCGATGAAGCCGCTGGGAAGCCAGATCGTAACGATGCTGGATGTGGCCATCCGCGGGTTCGGCAATCACTGGTATGAGGTCATTATCCCCGGGCTTGATTATGTGCTGGTCGAAAAAACGCTCGGGAAATCCGGGCGCGATGTGGAAGTCATGAATCGCCTGCCGGTCAATCTGCAGCATTTCGTCGGCATCCACTGAATAAATAACGAAAGAAGGCGTTTTTAATGAGGATTTTGGCAATCGGCTGCCACCCGGATGACCTGGAGATCGGCTGCTATGGCACGCTGATCAAGTACATCAAGCAGGGGCATGAGGTTTCCGTCTGCCACATCGCCAACGGCAATATGGGCCACGTGGAGATCATGCCGGACGAGCTTCGGCGCATCCGCAATGAAGAGGCGGCCGCTGCCGCAAGGGTGATCGGCGCAGCACATTATGCCATTGACATTCCGGACATCCATGTCACCGCGGAAAACGACCAGCTCATTTACAGCCTGGGGCGCGTTATCCGCAAGGCAAGGCCGGAGCTCATCATCACGCATAATGATTATGACTATATGAACGATCATATGCAGACCTATTACGCCGCCATGCGCGCCTCCTTCGGCGCCAGCATCCCCCACTTCCACTGCAATGACGCCGGCCCTGCGGTTCCCGTCTGCCCGATCTACCATATGGACACCGTTTCCGGAGCGGGCTTCATCCCGACGGAGTATGTGGACATCAGCGATGAGATGGAGCTGAAGCTGGAAGCGCTCAGCTGCCACAAGTCCCAGATCCAGTGGATGCTGGAGCATGACGGGATCGATTTCCTGGACTTTGTCAGAACCTGTTCACGCGTTCGCGGATATCAGTGCGGTACAAAGTATGCCGAGGGGTTCCGTGCCAATACGAACTACCTGAGGTTGACCGCCAGGCGTTTGTTGCCGTAAAATGGAGTACGGACAGATACATATCCAATCCGAAATTGTGAGGGAATTGCCGTGAGTCAGTTGACCGCCGGGAGGAACGTCAAAGGACGCCTCTCCAAATTCACCAAGGATTATGCCATTGTTGTGGCGATATTGCTGCTGATGGCAGTGTTCACCTTTGCCTCAGACTATTTTCTGACCTATCGCAACATCCGCAACATCTTCATGCAGACAGTGTCAGTGGCCATTGTGTGCATCGGGCAGGCGATGATCGTGACCACGGGGGAGTTTGACCTCTCCCTGGGGCAGAATGTCTGCCTGACCTCTGCGGTGATGGCCTACCTGATCAAGTTCGCCGGATTCAATCCCTGGATCGCCATCCTCTGCGCGATCCTGGTGGGGGCCGCTGTCGGCATGAGCAACGGCATGCTCATCGCCTATGCGGGCATTCCCTGCTTTATCGTCACGCTGGGTTTCCAGATGATCGCCAGAGGCGCGGCCAAAATCATCACCAACGCCTCGCCCATCCCGGGGATGCCGCAGGAGATCCAATGGATCGGCCGCGGATTTATCGGCGGGAACGAATACGGGTTCCCCATCAGCGTGCTGATCATGCTGGTCCTGTTTCTGCTGTTCACCTTCATCACCCAGCGCACCAAGTTTGGCCGTTCCCTCTATGCCATTGGCGGCAACAAGGAAGCAGCCTACTTCGCCGGCATCAATGTCAAAGGCCACCGTGCCGTCATCTACACCATCGCGGGAGCGCTGTGCGGCATATCCGCCGTGATCCTGGTCACCCGCCTTGACAGCGCGGCGCTCACAAACGGCAACCTCTACGAGTTTGACGCCATGATCTCGTGCATCCTGGGCGGCATCAGCCTGGCGGGCGGCCGCGGCAAGATCATTCAGGCGCTCTTTGGATCGATCTTCCTGATGCTCTTCTTCAACGGCATGACCATGCTGAATGTCAACCCCTTTGTGCAGGATGTGCTCAAGGGTGTCGTGATGATCGGCGCGGTTGCCCTGGATGTTGTGCGCAACCGGCGCAGATAAGGCGGGGGCAAGATGGCAGACAACATCCTGGAACTGAAGAACATCACCAAGGTTTTTCCTGGGGTGAAAGCGCTGGACAGGGTGTCCGTTTCCATCCAGCGGGGGACAGTGCATGCGCTGGTCGGGGAGAACGGCGCGGGAAAATCCACTCTGATCAAGGTGCTGGCCGGCATCTACCATCCCGAAGAGGGCGAGGTCTACCTGGACGGCGTGAAGGTTGACCTGCGCACGCCCTATGAATCCCAGCAGAAAGGGATCAGCGTTGTCCATCAGGAACTGAAAATGTCAGAAACCCTGAGCGTGGCTGAAAACGTGTTCCTGGGCAACCTCATGTACAAAGGCAGGATCGTTGACTGGAAAGGGATGCGCAGGCGGGCTTCGGAAATGCTCGGGGAACTGGGTGTGCCGATGGATGTGACGGTTGCCGTGGAGACTCTGTCCGTAGCGCAGAAACAGATGGTGGAGATCTGCAAGGCCATCAACCGTCACTGCAAGGTTCTCATTATGGATGAACCATCGGCCACGTTGACCGAAAAAGAGCAGACCCTCATGTTCAACACCATCCGGAAGCTCAAGGAAAATGGCGTTACGATCATCTACATCTCACACCGCATGGAAGAGATCTTCGACCTTTCCGATCATGTCAGCGTGCTGCGGGACGGTGCGCACATCGCGACCTTGCCGGTGGCAAGCGTCACCCGGGATGAACTGGTGAGCATGATGGTGGGGCGCGCCGTAGCCCATGACTACCCGCGTTCTAAAAAGGCGCCCGGCGAGGTTGTTCTGGAGGCAAGGGGCATCCGGCGCAAGGGTGTGCTCAATGACATCAGCTTTCAGCTGCGCCGGGGAGAAGTGCTGGGGGTCGCGGGGCTGGTGGGCGCGGGCAGGACCGAACTGGCGCGTGCCGTATTGGGCATCGACAGAATCGATGCGGGGGAGATCCTGCTTCACGGCAAACCCGTCAGGATCGACAGCTTCAGAAAGGCCATCGGCCTTGGGCTGAGCCTGGTGCCGGAGGACCGCAAAAGCCAGGGCCTGGTGCAGATCGCAACGGTAAGCCGCAATATCTGCATGGTCAACATGGACGCTGTGTCCAATGGGTTTGTCATGGATTCCGCCAGGGAGCGCCAGGTCAGCCAGGAATACGTGCAGAAACTGGACATCAGCACGCCCGGTGAAAAAACGGAGGCGCAGTATCTCTCAGGCGGCAACCAGCAAAAGGTGGTCATTGCCAAGTGGCTTCTGGAAGACAGCGAGATCGTGATCCTGGACGAGCCGACCCGGGGCATTGACGTAGGCGCGAAGAGCGAAATCCACCGGCTGATCGTAAGCCTGGTGGAGCAGGGCAAATCGGTTTTGATGATTTCCTCTGAACTGCCGGAGATCGTCGGCATGTCAGATCGGGTCCTGGTCATCCACGAAGGGAATCTGGTGGGAGAACTCAAGCGCGGTGAAGCGACTCCGGAGGCGATCATGGCGCTTTGCATTTAGCCAACGACGTACCCAAGCCGCTCGAAGCGGCTAATAAATAAGGAGGCAACCTATGAGAAAGAGAACCCTTGTTTCCCTGCTGCTGGTCCTTGTGATGATGGCCGCGTTTGCGGCCCCCGCGATGGCGGAGCAGCCCTGGGCGGGCAAGAAGC
>CAZVSG010000077.1:6702-10747 GCA_964629345.1 uncultured Christensenella sp.
GTGCAAGGCTGTCTATGATGAGTTCATGTCCCAGGGCCCCGCGATGGGCTTCGGCGAGATCAACATCCAGGACGGCAACCTGAACGCTGAGACCCAGCAGAAGCAGGTTGAGGACTTCATCACCCAGAAGTATGACGCTATCCTCATTGACCCGGTCAACAGCGCCGGCATCATCCCCACGCTTGAGCAGGCGGGCGCCGCCGGCATCCCCGTGTTCGCTTTTGACAGCGGCACCGACTACAAGGACCTGGTGACCCACGTTGCCTGGGACCATGCCGAGACCGGCGTGCTGACTGCCAACTGGGTGGCGAATTATGCCAAGGAGAACCTGGGCGGCAAGGTGCGCGTCGGCGTGCTGGCCATGCTCAACGCCGTCCATACCCAGGTTCGTTCCGAGACCTTCAAGGCGACCCTGGAGGAGCTGCTCGGCAAGGAGAACGTCACCTGGGTCTTCGACCAGGATTTCGGCGAGACCCGTGAGTCTGCCGCCAACATCGTGACCAACAACATCGCCAAGCCCATCGACGTCATCTGGGGTGCCGTGGACAACGCCGCCCAAGGTGCCGCCAACGCGCTGGAGCTGGCCGGAGCCGAAGGCACCATCGTGGTGTGCGCCGGCGCCTGGGGCAGCGAGCCGTTCAACATGATCAACAACAACCACAAGTACTACAAGATGTGCATCGGCGTTTCCGCCGCCAACATCGTCACCCTGACGCTGGAGTCCGTTCAGAAGTACTTCGCGGGCGAAGAAGTGCCGCGCCAGCAGAACATCGAGCTGGCCGTCATCGACGCCACCAACATCCAGGACTTCGTCAAGTATTACCAGTAAGCACCCCGGGGCGGGGCTGGGCCCCGCCCCTTCTTTATCAGGAGGAGCAAAATGTCAGCACCCATCATGCGGATCCCCCGCGGTGAATATGATGCCCGGATCGCCCGGGTGCAGGAGGCAATGCGGCGGGAAGGCCTGGATTTGATCATTACCCATGCCTGCGGCTGTGAATCTGCCACCGTGCGTTATTTGACCGACTTCTGGGCGGTTTTTGACTTTGCGGGTGTCCTGGTGCCGGCTTCCGGCGCTCCTGTTTTGCTGACCGGCGGCCCTGAGAGCTATGATTTTGCCAGGCAGTTTGCGCAGATCGATGATGTGCGCGTGCACCCGCTGTATGTGGAAACCAGCGCGCCTGAGTGGGACAAGCCGGCCGACGCTTTCACCTTCCCGCAGATATTGGACGATCTTCGCTCCCGCGGGCCGATCCGGAGAATCGGCATTGCCAACGTCAACACCCTTCCCCAGGTGATCTACCGGGAGATGATGGAAGGCGCGCGCGGCGCGGAGATCGTGCCGGCGGAAGGCCTGATCATGGGTCTCAGGGCTCACAAGAGCAAAGAGGAGATCAGGCTGCTGCGTGAGGCGAGCCGCATCACCCAGGAGGCCATGAAGGAGGCAGTCTCCATCATCCGCCCCGGCGTAAGGGAGTGGGAGATCCAGGCGGCCTGGATGGCGGCGGCGCTGAAAATGGGCGCTGAAGGCACCGGTTACCCCTGCTGGGTGACCTCCGGCCCAAATACCTTCCAGAGCCTGTGCAAATCCACAGACCGCCAGGTGCAGGCGGGGGACATGGTGCAGCTTTCCCTGGGCGCCAAGTACTCCGGTTACTGCGGCAACATGTGCCGTGCGGTCGTGCTCGGGAAAGTCCCGCAGAAGCACATGGATATGATCAATGCCGCCCATGAATGCCTGGAAGAGACCATTGACCTGCTGAAGCCCGGCGCGCCTTTTGCCCAGGTTTATGACCATTACCAGGCAGCGCTTGATCAACACGGTTTCAAGGGTCTCACTCTTTATGGGCCGGCGCACTCGACCGGGCTTCAGGAGTGCGAGGAGCCCTGGGTGGACAACCGTTCAGGCCGGGTGGTCATGCCGGACATGGTGTTCAACATCGATATCTGGATCGCCGATGACAAGTATGGCGTAAGGATCGAGGACTGTGTGCTGATCACCGAAAACGGCAACGAGCAGTTGACCTCCTGGCAGCGGAAGCCTCTTGTCCTGAGCATCTGAAACGCCGGGATACGGCTGATTCTTTCCGCGCCTTTATCCAATAGACCAAACGCGCAGTCATCCGTTCACTCCGTACCGGTCCGGACGGAATGCGCGAAGGAGAAAATCCGAGATGCACGAAGGAACCATGGCGATGAATCACGATGCGCCTTTGCTGCAGATGAAAGGCGTCAGCAAGTCCTTTCCCGGGGTGAGGGCATTGGACAAGGTTGACCTGACCGTCTATCAGGGTGAAGTCCTGGCCCTTGTCGGTGAGAACGGCGCCGGCAAGTCCACCCTGATGAAAATCCTGTCCGGCATCCACAGGAAGGACGAAGGCGAGATCCTGTTTGAGGGCAAACCGGTGGAGATCCGCAATCCGCTGGATTCGCAGAAGACGGGGATCTCCATCATCTATCAGGAACTGAATCTGCTCAACAACCTCAACATTGCCGAGAACATCTTTATCGGACGCGAACCCTGCAGGAAGAACGGGTTGGTGGATAAGCGCAGGGCACACAAGGATACGCGGACTTTGCTTGATGAAGTCAAGCTGGACATCGATACGCAGACCACTGTGGACAAACTGTCCACCGCGCAGAAGCAGATGGTCGAAGTCGCAAAAGCACTGTCCTTCAACGCACGGCTGATCATCATGGATGAGCCGACCAGCTCGCTGACGGAAACGGAAACGCAGACCCTGTTCAGCATCGTCCGCAAGCTGAAAGCGCGCGGGGTCGCCATCGTGTTCATCAGCCACAGGATGGTGGAGATATTTCAGATCGCCGACAGGGTGTCGGTCATGCGCGACGGGATGATGATCACCACCTTTGATGCGAAGAAAACCAACGAGTCCGACATCATCAGCGCCATGGTAGGCCGTGAGATCGGGAACCTTTACGTCAAAGAAGAAGTGCCCGTCGGGGATGTCGCGATGGAAGTCACGAACCTCTCAACGAAGAATTTCCTGAAGGACATCAGTTTTTACGTCCGTTCCGGCGAAATCCTGGGGTTTGCGGGTCTGGTCGGCGCCGGACGGAGCGAGGTGATGCGCGCGGTGTTTGGCATCGACCCGCGTCAGAGCGGCAGTATTTCCATCAAAGGCAGGAAGGTCAGCATCAGGAAAACCAGGGACGCGCTGAAGCACGGCATAGGTTTTGTTCCCGAGGACCGAAAGGAGCAGGCGCTTATCCTCGGTATGACGATCAAAAGGAACATGTCCCTGGCGGCGCTTGACCGCGTCAGCCGCGGCTGGTTCATCGACAAACTGAAGGAAAGCGGGTTGGTCAGCAGGTTCATTGACCTGCTGCGCATCAAGACGCCTTCGGCCGAACAGAGGGTCATCAATCTGTCCGGGGGCAACCAGCAGAAAGTCGTCATAGCAAAGTGGATGGCGAACGAACCTTCCATCCTCATCCTTGACGAACCCACGCGCGGCATTGATGTGGGAGCGAAGAAGGAGATCCACAAACTCATGAGCGACCTGGCCCGCCAGGGAGTCGCCATCATTCTGGTCTCTTCTGAATTGCCTGAAGTCATCGGCATGTCCGACCGGATCATGGTCATGCACGAAGGACGCATCAAGGGCGAGCTTGCCCGCCGGAACGTCACCCAGGAAGCGATCATGCAGATGGCAGTTTCATAAGGAAGGACAGAGGAAATGAACAACCGGGAAAACAGGGCAAATCTCAGTCTTTGGTACAAAAACAGCTCGACGGCGTCGACGCTGACGATCCTGCTGATCCTGATCCTGATGAGCACTGCGCTGGCAATTGCGGCTCCCTCATTTTTGAAGACCAGCAACCTGCTGTCCACGGCGAGAAACTTCTCCGCCATTGCGGTTGCGGGCATCGGTGTTTCCATCGTCATCCTGACCGGCAACATCGATATCTCCGTCGGCTCGGTGTACGGCCTTGCAGGCGTAACGGTCGCGATGCTGATGCAAAACGGCGCGCTTTACGATATTCTGTCGGCCGGAGCGAGGATTCTCGAATGCACCTGCGG
>CAZVSG010000078.1:0-10685 GCA_964629345.1 uncultured Christensenella sp.
CGTGCATGTTTCTTTTTCAGCAGGGGCCAAAAAAGCTGTCTCTGTCTGCCGTCTGTTTTTCCAAAGTTTTGGAGGCTTATGGGTTGCCGTTCCTTGCCTGGATTGTCCCAAATCATTGATTGAACAGACTGCCAAATGAGCGGCGGGATGTTCATTGCCAGGAGGGCGAGATGAATCGCTTGACAAAGATCAATAATGTCCTGATTCTTTTATTTTCCTTGCTGCGAGGCATCAATTACTTTTATAAGGACATCTTGCTCCAGGCAATATCGGCGGCGGTACTGCTGATTGTTGTGTTCAGATCCCTGCCTAAAATGAAGCCCGCCACGCGGGGTGTGATTCTTGCCCTGATCCTTGTCGGTGCAGCACTTTTGATTATCAAGCGTGTAAACGCCGTCAGCTGGCTCAATGCTCTGTTGAGCAACGGGAATTTTGCCATGCTGCTCATCCTGGCGCCGATGATTTCCGCACCATTCTCCTATGAGGATTATCAGGGTGAACTGAAAACACTGGCCCAACTGCGCATGAGCAACCTGTTGAGTTTCCTGCTGCTGATCAGTGTGACCACACATCTGTTGGCGGTCATGATTTCCATCGGCGCGATGCTGATCAACTATGAGCTGATGCATCCTTTTGCCAAGCTGTACAGGGCGGAGAAACCTTTCCTGAAAACCCTCTCCCGCAGCTATAGCTCCTCCGGTTTTTGGTCCCCGGTATGGGGGTCGGTGATCGTGTTCAGTGCTTATCCGGATGTTGATTGGATTTCCAGTATCCCCATCGGCATTGCGCTGACGGTGGTTTTCAATGCGATCAATCTTTTCTCCGTATGGTTGGAGATGCGCCGTTTCCCCGGCCGCTACCCGGACGCGGTAGCTGAGCCCGGGGCAAAACTGAACAAACGTATCCTTGGGAAGCTTTTGGTTGTCGCCTCCGCAATGATCGGGTCCATCGTACTGCTCAATCATTTTACCGGCTGGGATCTCATGCTGATCGTTTCAATCATTTCGCTGCTGTTCCCTCCCGCTGTTGCCTTGATCCAACGGAAAGTTCCGGAATACCGGACAGAAATGGACCGATATTGGCGTATCCAGCTGCCCAAATCGGGCAGCCAGGTCGCGATGTTCCTGTTCGCAGGGTTCTTGGGCAAATCCCTTTCCATTTCCGGCGTGGGGGATTTGCTTGTAAATCTCCTCCCATCCTGGCTGACCTCCCGTTCCAGCCTGATGTGCGCAGCCATCATGCTGATGCTCATCATCCCCGGCATTCTGGGCTTGCATCCGGTGGCTACCGGCACAGCGATGGTCACTGCGCTTGTGCCCGCGAACCTTGGGCTGACCAACCTGACTTTCGCGCTGACCATTCTGACAGGGTGGCTGATAACCATCATGATGGCGCCTTTTTCGGCCACCGCGCTGATGCTTTCATCCTTCAACGGCAGGAGTTCCTATTACAATTCAGTCGGTATCAACTGGCGGTTCTCCATTGTCTGCGTTGCGGTGTTTTCTATCCTGATCAGTTGGATCAGCCCCATGCTCTCATAACCGGGGCGATGCAGGAATACTGCCTGGCATTAACGCGGTTTACATTTTTTGCCAACGGAACGTAACAGGGAATCAAACGAAAAGGGCGCTTTCCGGCACCCTTTTCATGAACAGGTAATCCAAACGTCGAATGGTTTACCCGGTCGGTTTTATTTGCAGAGGTTCTTCAGCTGTTCCCAGCGCTTGTCGACTTCCTTCTGATAAAGTTCAATCACCCATTCGTTGCCTTTCTTAAAGAGATGACGGAAGCGCCCCTGCGTCTTGAGGAAGTCCTCAATGGGAAGCTTTTGCTTGGGTTCATAATTGAGCTTCCATTCGCTGTCGGTCACCTCATAAAGCGGCCAGTAGCAGGTTTCAACAGCAAGGCGGCAGATTTCCATGATGTCCTCGGACGGATATTTCCAGCCCCGGGGGCAAGGTGCCATCACGTTGAGGAATGCCGGGCCCTTCGTATAGATCGCTTTCTCCGCTTTTTCGTGAAGGTCGCGAAGGTTCTTGATGAACGTCGTCTGTGCGACATAAGGAATGTGATGCGCGGCCATGATGGCGCAAAGGTCCTTTCTGTACTGGGGCTTGCCAAGCGACAGCTCACCCGACGGAGTTGTCGTTGTGTCGGCATACATCGGCGTCGCGGAGGAGCGTTGGTTGCCCGTGTTCATATACGCGCCATTGTCATAGCAGACATATACCAGGTCATGGCCCCGTTCCATCGCGCCGGACAGGGACTGAAAGCCGATGTCGTAGGTGCCGCCGTCGCCGCCAAACGCGATGAACTTATAGTTTGCGCTGATTTTACCCTGCCGCTTGAGGGCGTTATACGCACTCTCCACACCGGACAGCGTCGCTGCGGCATTTCCGAACGCCGTATGGATGAAACTGTCCTTCCATGCGGTGTATGGATACATGAAAGTCGAGACTTCAAGGCAGCTTGTGGCGCTGCATACGACCGCCTCATCCTCTGGGTGCAGAGCGCGCAGGATACTGCGCACGGCAATGGGAGCGCCGCAGCCGGCGCACATACGGTGGCCCGATGCAAGGCGGTCATTGCGGCCCATCAATTCCTTATAAACAAAAGCCATTTTGATGTCCCTCCTTATTCCCGCACGCCCAGGTAGCGGTATGGCTCGCTGGTGTCACGATTGCTTTCAGCGCTGATGAGGTCCTCAAATACCGATGTCAGATCCTCAACGCGAACATCCCGGCCGCCAAGGCCGTAGACATAGTTGATGGATATTGCGCGATTTCCGGCGTTGAACAGCGCGGAACGGGTTTCCGCTCCGAGCGGCCCGCCGTTTCCGGAGAAACTCTCGGCACGGTCCATCACCGCGATGGCCTTGGCGTGCTTGAGCGCCGCCGCGATCTCCTCCGCCGGGAACGGGCGGTACAAGCGGATCTTGAGCAAGCCGGCTTTTATTCCCTTCTCCCTCAGGCAGTCAACCGCTTCCTTTCCGGTCCCTGCAGCTGAATTGATGATGACCATGGCATAATCGGCATCGTCCAGCCTGTAGGCTTCAAACAAGCCATATTTCCTGCCGGAGATCTTCTCAAACTCACTGGCAACTTCCAGGGCGACGCGTTTCGCGTTCATGGTGCCCTGTACTTGGGAACGCTTGTGCTCCAGGTAATAAGCGGAGGTTGCGTATGGACCGACCGCCAGCGGATTCCCTTTGTCCAGCAGGAAACGCTCTGGTTTATACTGACCTACAAACTGCCTGACGCTCTGGTCGTCCAGCAGAGTGATATTGGACACCGCATGGGAAGTTATGAATCCATCCATGCAAACCATGCAAGGCAGCTGTACATCGGGATGTTCCGCGATGCGGAATGCCTGGATCAGGTTGTCGTACGCCTCCTGGTTGTCCTCGCAGTAGATCTGCAGCCAACCGGAATCGCGGGCAGCCATGCTGTCGGAATGGTCGCAATTGATGTTGATGGGCCCTGTCAGCGCCCGGTTGACACAGGTCATGACAATGGGAAGGCGCATGGAGGCTGCGACATACAGGACCTCAAACATGTATGCCAAGCCTGCGGATGATGTTGCCGTGACTGTGCGGGCACCCGCGCTTTCCGACCCGATGCAGGCGCTCATGGCAGAGTGCTCGCTCTCTACTGGAACGAATTCTGTGTCAACCTTGCCGTTGGCGACAAAATCAGAGAAATACTGGGGGATCTCTGTTGAGGGCGTGATGGGAAAAGCTGCCATCACGTCGGGATTTACCTGGCGAAGGGCGATGGCTGCCGCTTCATTGCCGGACAAACGCTCATTGATGTTCATGTCATATCCCCCCCATTGCGCATTTCAATGGCGCCAAAGGGGCAAACCTTGGCGCAGATCCCGCAGCCTTTGCAGTACAGCATGTTGAACGCCCCGCGTTTCCCGTCCTGGACGGGAATGGCGCTGTCGGGGCAGACAGAAACGCACAGCAGGCATTGCCTGCACTTGTCCTCCAGGTACTCCGGGCTGTTTACGCGCCACTCTCCGGTGGTGACTTCACGGCTCGTGCCGCCTCCGGACACCGATGCGCCCGGGACGGTATCCTGCCAACGGATGTTCTCGCCGTATACATCAGAAACTCTCTGATCACCCATGTCACTGCACCTCCTCAAGCGCCATCATCAGCGCTTTCATGTTCCCCTGGATGACTTCAGGCTTGGAAGCGAATTTGTGCTTGAAGGATGATTCCATCTGCATCAGAAACTCATTTTCGGGCATTATCCCGATGATTTTTACAATCGCCGCAAGCATGGGGGTATTGGGGATATTCCGGCCAAGAGCGGCTTTTGATATCCTGCCGGCGTCAATTACGTATGCCTTTCCCTGGTAACCCTTGAGCAGCGGCAGCACGTCTTTCTTGGTTTTACTTGTGTTGATGACGATAGCGCCTTCTTTTTTCAGGCCTTTGGTGACGTCGACCGCATCCAGCAGCGACTCGTCCACGACGATGACGTAGTCGGGTTCATAAATGTTGCTGTGAACACGGATCGGCTTGTCGTCGATCCGGTTATACGCCGTGATGGGCGCACCCATGCGTTCCGGACCGTACTCAGGAAATCCCTGGATAAATTTCCCGGTATTGAAGGCAACATCCGCCAGCAGCAAGGCGGCTGTTTTTGCCCCTTGGCCACCGCGGCCATGCCAACGAATTTCGATCATATGGGATCCTCCTCCTTGCTATGACATTTAGCAATTTATTCTATCATGTGCTTATGATGATTGAAAGGCACGCAAACATATGTACTGAGAAAATGCAGTTCACTTAAGGAGCTTTTTATTTATAGTACCAAATCAAAACATTAACGCTCCTTTTTATCCGCACCCCCCTATCGTTCCGAAATATTTTTTAGATTTTTCTGGCAAGAGGTATTTCCAGCCATTCCCTGATCCACATACCATCCTTGACAACGTTCGTCCTCCGGCTCGTTTGGCGGTTCCTGTCATACAGGCTGAGCCCGGCGTATCTGTTTATACATCCACATTTCCGCGAAACAAGAGGGATCGGACATGTTTACATTTGCGCAATCCGCGTTATGATAGAGATATACAGTCATCCCGGCGGTTTTCTGTCAGATGGTATTCTTTCTTTGCCCTATATGTTTTTCCGGATGCCTGTAAGGGACTGTATGACAAAAATATGATCAACTGGAGGACGGCACATGAAAACGGTCAAGGACAAGTACATCCTGGTTGGCGCGGATTTCGCCGGGTACCCACTGAAGGAAGCTGTGGTGGAGCACTTGCGGAAGAAGGGGTGGAAGGTGACGGATGTCGGGGTGCGCTCACCGGAGGATGATGCGCCGGAACTGATGTTCCACCGCATCGGGCTTCGGGTGGGCGCCATGATCTCCGAGGGGGAGTTTGAGCGTGCTCTGCTGTTCTGCGGGACAGGTATGGGCATCCATATTGGCGCCAGCAAGTGCCCCCGGGTGCACGCCGGTGTGGTGGAAAGCGTTCCTGCCGCGCTGCGCGCCATCACCGGCAACGGTGTGAACGTGCTGGCCATGGGGGCCTTCTATGTCGCCCCGCAGATGGGCATCGACATCGCGGAAGCCTACCTGAACGCTTCCCTGGGCAGTGGCTATGAATGGTGGGAGAACTTCTATGAATTCCACAAGCTGGCGATGGACGAACTGGATCATTTTGATTACGAGGAGTACAGGCGCAATGGGTTCAGGCTGAAGGAAACGCCTGTCATTCCGCTGAAGCTGGAGACCAAGCCGGAATAAGCCGGCAGTGTCCCTCCTGGTCCGTGCGCACCGCAGACCTGTTTTTTTCTGAGCGGTCAGCGCCGGATCGTACATGTTGGAATTGACAACGAGGTTCGGCTGTGATAAATTTGTTCCACAACAGACAAAAACAGGCCCGATCCGAACGGTTTTTGTCTGCCGTATCCGGCTCCGCGGAGCGGAGTAATAATAGGAATGGAGGATTCACATGAGAAAAGTACTGTCACTGGTCCTCTGCGCGCTGCTCCTCGTCTCCCTGCTGGGCACAAGCCTTGCAGAGAAGAAGGACTGGGAGATCGTCGTCGTTCCCAAGGACGCGTCCAATCCCTGGTTCGTCCACATGAAAGCGGGCGTGGATGAATACGCCCAGAAGAACGGCGTCAATGCCTACCAGAAGGGAACCGCTGAAATTGACGCGACGCTGCAGGCGCAGCTGATCGCTGACCTGATTGCCCAAGGCGTCGACGCCATCTGCGTGGTGCCCGTCAACCCCGAATCACTGGAACCCGTCCTCAAGCAGGCCATGGATGCCGGCATCGTGGTGATCGCCCATGAGGGCGCGAACCTCACCAACGTCCATTACGACATCGAGGCCTTCTCCAACGAGCAGTACGGCGCCTTCATCATGGACAACCTGGCGGAGGCCATGGGTGAAGAAGGCCTGTACACCACCATGGTCGCGCACGTGACCAACGCCTCCCATAACGAGTGGGCGGACGGCGGCGTGGCGCACCAGAAGGCCGTATATCCGAAGATGACGCTCCTGGAAGCGGAACCCCGCGTGGAGTCTGAGGACAACGGGGATGTCGCCTACAACAAGGCCAAGGAGCTGTTCAAGAAGTATCCCGACCTGAAAGGCATCATGGGCACCTCTTCCTATGACGCACCCGGCATCGCCCGCGCGATCGAGGAACTGGGACTGGTCGGCAAGGTCTTCACCTCCGGAACCGGCCTGCCGCTGGCCAACAAGGCGATCCTGGAGAGCGGCATCGTCAAGTCCCTGACCCTGTGGGATTCCGCGCTTGCGGGTCAGGCCATGGTTTCCCTCGCACTGAAGGTCCTCAACGGCGAAGAGATCACCGCGCCGGTCGACCTGGGCGTGGACGGCTACATGGCGCTGACCTTCAAACCCGGCAGCGACAAGGTCCTGGAAGGCCAGGGCTGGGTCGTCATCAACAAGGAGAATGTGGACAGCTTCGGCTTCTGATCTCAACTGAACCAGACGGTCTCCGCCGGCGGTCCGGCGGAGACCGTTGACCTGTCCATGGAGGGAAACCATGCCGGAGAGCTTGCTCAGGGCGGTTGGCATTCATAAATCCTTTGCGGGGGTCCATGCCCTCAGGGGCGTCGACCTCACGATCATGCCCGGGGAGATCCACTGTCTTGCCGGGGAAAACGGCTGCGGAAAATCGACGCTGATCAAGATCATCTCCGGCGTGTACCAGCCGGACGCGGGCGTGCTTGAGTTTGACGGCAAGGCGCTGCAGAAGATCACGCCCATCGACGCCATTCTGCTGGGCATCCAGGTCATTTACCAGGACTTCTCCGTGTTTCCCAACCTGACGGTTATGGAGAACCTGGCGCTCAACAGCGAGCTTTCGGAAAAGCACAGGCTGGTCAGCTGGAAGCGCATGCGGAACATCGCGCAGGACGCGGTGAAAAAGATCAATTTCGACATTGACCTGGACAGCATCGTCGGCACCCTGTCCGTCGCGCAGAAACAGATGGTAGCCATCAGCCGGGCCCTGATGTTCAATGCCCGGCTCATCATCATGGATGAACCCACCACCGCGCTCACGCGCCGGGAGGTGGACGCCCTGTTCAGGGTGATCCTGCAGCTGAAGGCGCAGGGGATCTCGATCCTTTTCGTCAGCCACAAGCTCAACGAGGTGTTTGAGATCTCCGAACGCTTTACCATTTTCCGTAACGGGGAGCTTGTCAGGACCGGTCAGACAGACGAGCTGGATTCGGCGAGATTCACCTACTACATGACCGGGCGCGAATTCAGCGTGCAGAAGTTCGCTCCCGGGGAGGTCGGGAAGGAGCCCCTGCTGGAGCTCAGGAACCTGACGATGCAAGGTGCGTTTGAGGATGTGAGCTTCGCGCTTCACGCCGGGGAGATCGTTGGCATCACCGGCCTTCTGGACTCCGGGCGCAGCGAACTGGCGCTTGCGCTGTTTGGCATCAGGAAGGCCGACAGCGGAGCCATTCTGGTCAAAGGAAAAGAAGCAGCTATCCGGAGCCCGCGGGACGCAGTCCGCCACAAGATCGGCCTGGTGCCGGAGGACAGGCTGACCGAAGGCCTGTTTCTCCCGCAGAGCATCGCCGACAACCTGATCATCGCCGAGATCGACCGGCTTGCAGGGCGCGCGGGGGTGTTTGACCGTGAGAAGCGGGCCGGTGAAATCGACAGGCTGGTCAAGGAATTCGCCATTGCGACGCCGGATCCCAAAAACGCCGGACAGACGCTTTCCGGCGGCAATCAGCAGCGCGTCGTCCTGGCCAAATGGCTCGCCTGCAATCTGGACGTGCTGGTCTTGAACGGCCCTACGGTGGGCGTCGACATCGGGTCCAAGCATGACATCCACGGGATACTCCGGGATCTTGCGCGTCAGGGCATGGGCATCCTGATCATCTCTGATGACCTGCCCGAGGTGATCGAGAACTGCTCGCGCGTGCTGGTGCTCAAAGCCGGAAGGATCGTGACGGAAATGGACGCGGACCATGCGGACGAGCAGGGGATCCTCGCCCACATGATGTAGGAGGGGCGGCTGTGAAAAAAGGACTGAAAAAACTGACAAAAAGGAATGAACCGTATATCTTCCTGGTCGTACTCGCGCTGACGCTTCTCATCCAGTTCCGTTCCGGTCAGTTTTTCACCGGGAACAATCTGGTGGACATCGCCTCGGCGATGGTCGTTCCGGGGCTTTTCGCGGTGGGGACCTTCATGGTGATCCTGTCCGGCGGCATCGATGTGTCCTTCCCGGCGCTCGCCTCCCTTACCAGCTACGCAACGACGAAGATGCTGCTGGATGCCGGTTACACCGGGGGCATCTGGCTGCCGATCCTGATCTCCCTGGCCTTGGGCGCGGCCTTGGGTGCCTTCAACGGCTATTTCATCGGTTTTCTGGGATTGCCGGCCCTGATCGTGACGCTCGGCACTTCCAGCGTGTTCAAGGGGGTGATGCAGGGGGCACTCAACTCCGTGCAGCTGGCGACGATCCCGCCGGGCATGCAGGCCTTCGGCACCTCCTCGCTTTTTGTGGCCTCCAACCCGCTGTCGGGTCTCACCTCGCGTATGCCCGCGGCGTTCCTGGTCTTTGTCGCAGTGCTGCTGGTCAGTTTTCTCATCCTGCGTTATACCTTCCTTGGCCGGGGCATCTACGCCATCGGCGGGAACGAAGTCAGCGCCCACCGCGCGGGATTCAACACCAGACGAACGAAATTCCTCCTCTACGTTTTTGTCGGGATGATGGCAAGCCTGGCCGGACTGATCCGCACCTGCATGATGCAGCAGAACCATCCGACCAATATGCTGGGCATGGAGATGAACATCATCGCCGGCGTCGTGCTGGGCGGGACAGCCATCACCGGCGGCACGGGCTCACTGGTCGGCTGCATGCTGGGCACCCTGCTGATCGTGATCGTGGAGAACTCCATGATCCTCATCGGCATTCCCACCATCTGGAAGAGCGTGTTCGTCGGCGCCCTGATCATCATCGGAACGGGCGTCAGCGCCTGGCAGGTCCTCCGCGCAAACCGTGTGACAAAGATCCGATTCTTCCGGAAGGAGGTGCCGACAATATGAGCGGGAACATCAGGGCTTCCTCCCTGCGCGGGATGCTTGCCGGCCGTAACGCGCACATTTGGCGGCTGGTGCTGGTGATGACCGGATGGATGGTGTTCATGGCGCTGACCAAGTATGAGAAGTTCTATACGCTCATCAACTTTCAGACCATGGCCTCCCAGTTTCCTGAGTTCGGGCTGATGGCGCTGGGGGTCATGCTGTGCATGATCACCGGGGGGATCGATCTATCCCCTGTGGGGGTCGCGAACCTGACGGCCATCCTGATGGCGTTCCTGCTCAAGGCGCTGGTCAGCCCGGAAGGCGGGCTGCCGAGCTATGCGATCCCCCTGGTATTTCTCCTGGGCGCATTGACAGGCTGCCTTTTGGGCGCCCTGAACGGCTTGCTGGTGTCCAAAGCGCGCATCCCTCCGATCCTGGCGACCCTGGGCATGAGCGAGCTGCTGGCGGGCGTCGCGATCGTTCTGACCAACGGAAACGCTGTCAGCAAACTGCCGGTGGATTATGCCCTGACCATCAACAGCAAAATCGGCGGACTGGTTCCGGTCCAGCTGGTCGTCTTCTTTGTCATGGCGCTGCTGATCTGGTTCCTTCTCAGCCGGACCACCTACGGCACCAAGATCTACCTGTTGGGCACAAACGCCCAGGCGGCGCGGTACAGCGGCCTGAACAACGACCGGCTGCTGATGAAGACCTACATGCTCTCCGGTGCCTGTGCGGCCCTGGGCGGACTAATCATGCTGGCCAACTACAACTCCGCGCGCGCCAACTATGGCGGCGTATACGTTCTGCAATGTGTGCTGATCGTCGTGCTGGGCGGGGTGAGCCCCACAGGAGGCAGGGGAAGGATCTCAGGCGTGGTGCTGGCCATCTTTCTGCTGAGGATGCTGGAGACGGGCATCAATCGCTTCCCGCAGATCAGCAGTTACTATATCTCCCTGATCTGGGGCGGCGTGCTACTGCTGGTCATGGTGTTGGATTACATGACCAACCGCGGAACCCGTCCGGGACACGGAAAAAGGAAAGTGTCAGACGCTTCGGCTGCCTGATCCCATCCTCCGCCCGTTCGGTCTCCATGGGTATCAAAAAGGCAGGACTTGGATGTTATGACAGCT